>JAUVSA010000161.1 GCA_030597345.1 Bacillota bacterium | reverse complement strand
GCGGAGCTGCGTAGCCTGTCGGCAGGTGCGATCGAAGGGGGAGCTGCTCCGGATGGTGCGCACGCCGCTGGGCGAGGTGCGTGTCGACGAAACGGGGAAGGTCGCCGGCCGCGGCGCCCACGTGTGTCGAAACGAGCGATGTAGTGAGGGGGCCGGCAAGCAGAAGCGGCTGGTGCGTGCGCTCGGGATGGCGATTGGGCCGGAAGTTGCGGAAGAGCTGAGTAGTCAGGCTGCGGCGGCGGCCGGCCGCGCGAAGCCGGAGGGTAAGGCGAGCGACAAATGAGGATATACGAGCTCGCTAAGCAGTTGGGAGTCGCCAGCGGGGACATCCTTTTGCTGCTCGAGGAGATAGGCGTCGGTGGCAAGACCGCCAGCTCGAGCGTCCCGCCCGCGTATCTGGGCCAGATTCGCGCTCGCTTCGGCGGCGAAGAGGAAGAGGCGCCCGCGGCCGCGGCGGAAGCTCCCGCCAAGACCACGCCGGAAGCACCGAAGGCCGCGGCGGAGCCGAAAGCAAAGCAGGCGCCGCCCGCGTCCGCGGCCGTGGTGGAAGAAGAAGCGGCCGCTGTCGCAGAGGACGAGACGATCAGGCTCAAGGCGCCCGTCAGCGTGGCAGAGTTCGCCAGCGCCCTCGACACCGATGCGGAGAACGTCATCTCCGCGGCCACAGGCCTGGGCGAGACAGTGACGGAGGACGATCCCATCGCGCCGGAGCTGGCCGTGCTGATCGGGGAGCAGTGGGGCTACACGGTCGAGGTGGAGGTGCCCGAGCCGGCGGAGGAAGAGGCGCCCCCGGCCGAGGCGGAGCCGGAGGCCGTGGCGGTCGAAGCGGAGGAGGGGGAGGAGGCGACGGAGGCGGAGAAGGCCCCGGAGCCGGCGGAACCGGCCGAGGAGGCTCCCGTCCGTCCCCTGCGGGTGGTGCCGCGCCGCACCGCGCCGCCGGATGCGCCGGGGAGGCCTCCGGTGGTGACAGTGCTGGGTCACGTGGACCACGGCAAGACTACCCTGCTGGACGCGATTCGGGATACGAACGTGACCGCCCAGGAGCCGGGAGAGATCACCCAGCATATCGGCGCCTACCAGGTGGAGGTGAAGGGAAAGGCGATCAGCTTCATAGACACACCGGGACACGCAGCTTTCACGGCGATGCGGGCGCGGGGTGCGCAGGTGACGGACATCGCGCTGCTGGTGGTGGCGGCAGATGACGGCGTGAGGCCTCAGACGCTGGAGGCGATCGATCACGCGCAGGCGGCAGGGGTGCCGATTGTTGTTGTGGTCAACAAGATGGACAGGCCGAATGTCACCTCGGATTCGGTGAAGCAGCAGCTTGTGGAGAAGGGGCTGGTGCCCGAGGAATGGGGCGGGGACACCATCTACGTCGAGGTTTCCGCGCTGGGGAGGACAGGGATCGCCGAGCTCCTGGACATGATCCTGCTGGTGGCGGAGATGAGAGATCTGCGGGCGCTGCGAGAGAAGCCGGCAGAGGGGGTGGTGCTGGAGGCCGAGCTGGACAGGCGCCGGGGCAGCCAGGCGACTCTGCTGATCCAGGAGGGCATTCTGCACGTGGGCGACAGTATCGTGGCCGGCCCCGTGGCCGGCAAGATCCGGGCGATGACGGACGACCGGGGCGGGCGACTGGAGGAGGCTGGGCCATCCAGCGCGGTGCAGGTGATCGGCCTGTCGGCCGTGCCGGAGGCCAGCGAGCTGTTCCGCGTTGTGGGCAGCGATCGAGAGGCGCGGGCGCTGGCCGGGGAGCGTCGAGAGGCAGAGCGAGAAGAGGGCCTCCAGGCGGTTGGTCCAAGTTCTATGGTCGAGCTCTCCGATCTCTTCGCCGAGGGCGGGGCCAAGGCGCTGAACCTGATCCTGAAGGGCAACGCACAGGGCACGGTGGAGGCGATTGCCAGCGCGCTATCCGAGATACGGGACGAGGAGGTGACGCTGAACTTCGTTCACATCGGGGTCGGCGAGGTGACAGAGTCTGACGTGAGCCTGGCGGCGGCGACCAAGCCCACGGTGATCATCGGATTCCAGGTGAACGCGGACACTCAGGCCCGCCGACTGGCCGGGGACGAACACATCGAGATCCGACGCTACGAGGTGATCTACGACGTGCTCGATGACGTCCGGGACACGATGACCGGGATGCTGGATCCCAAGTACGAGGAGATGGTGGTGGGCAGGGCGGAGGTGCGCGAACTCTTCCGATCATCCCGTGTGGGGACCATAGCGGGCTGCTTTGTGGTGGATGGGCGTATCGCGCGGGGCGCCACCGCGCGTGTCAGACGGAACGAAAAGGTCGTACACGAGGGCGCTCTCAGCTCCCTGCGCCATCTGAAGGATGATGCATCTGAGATGACCCAGGGATTTGAGTGCGGCATCGTCGTGGAGGGGTTCAACGACTTCGAGGCGGGAGATATCATCGAGTGTATTGAACAGCGCGAGGTACGCCGAGTCGTCCTCTAAGGTGGCGATATGCACATCGCCGCGCTGACCTATGCACATCGCCGCGCTGACTGTTGAACTGGAGATCACCAGCAGCCTTACGCTGAAGGACAAGCGCCACGTGGTCCGCAGCCTGCTGGATCGCATTCGCGGGCGCTTCAATGTCAGCGCGGCCGAGGTGGGCCGAAACGACTCGGTCCGCTACGCCAGCTTAGCCGCAGTCGGCGTGTCCAACGATCGCATTCATCTCGATCAGATGATGGCTAAGGTGGCAGACCTGATCGAGCGCGAGCCGCGGGCGGTCGTGATCGCGCGGGATCTGGAATTCATCTGAGTGAGATCGACAGAGACCCATGCCCTCTCAGCGCCTCCAGCGCGTGCAGAACCTGCTGCGCTCCGAGATCAGCATCGTGATGCATCGGAAGCTCAAGGACCCGCGGATCGGCATGGTCACCATCACCGAGGTAGAGGCCGATGCCGACCTGAAGAATGCCCGCGTGTTCGTGAGCGTCCTCGGCAGCGCGGAGCAGGAGAGCGATACACTGGAGGGACTTGTCAGCGCGGCGGGATTCATCCGGTCCGAGTTGATGAGAGTGCTCCACCTACGCCCGATGCCCAGGCTTGAGTTCCAGGTGGACGACACGCTGGAGCGGGGCGCGCACACTTTGGAGTTGCTGGAACAGATTGCCGATGAACGAGACCATGGTGACCCGCTCACGGAACCGAGCGGTGGCGCTGATCCAGAGCAGTAAAGCAGTCTACCTCGGGACCCACGTCCGCCCGGACGGCGATGCTCTGGGATCGCTGCTGGGGCTCGCGCTGGCGCTGGAGGGTCAGGGCAAGCGCGTGGCTCGGCTCTCCGCCGACCCTGCTCCGCAGAGCTACTGGTTTCTCCCAGGCGCCGATGGCCTGTCCTGCGAGCCCCCCGAGTGGCCGGCCGAGGTGGGGATCGTGGTGGACTGCGACGGTCTGACTCGGGTGGGGCCGCTGGAGTCGGCCTTCGCGCGACTTCCGCACCTGATCGACATCGACCATCACGGCACCGATCAGGCCTTCGGCGAGGTGCAGTTGGTGGATTCGGGCGCGGCGGCTGCGGCGGAGATCGTCTATGGGCTGCTGGGGGCCCTTGGGGTGCAGACCGACGCCGCCATTGCCAGTTGTCTCTACGCCGGCATTCTCACGGATACCGGTCGGTTCTGCTACGGCAACACCACGGCGGAGTCCCTGCGCATCGCCAGTGAGCTGGTCGCAGCAGGCGCCGAGCCCCACGACATCGCGCGCCGGATCTACGAGGAGAGGTCCTTCGCCGCCACCCACCTGCTGGGAGTCGCGCTGACACGCCTGTCTCCCAACCACGACTCGGAGATAGTCAGTGCGATGCTGACGCGGCGGGACTTCGCGGACACGGGCGCGACGCCGAGTGACACCGAGGGGATCATCGATCACCTCCGGTCCATTGGCGGACGCCGCGTGGCGGCGCTGTTCGTGGAGGTGGAGGGCGAGCAGGTGCGCGTCAGCCTGCGGTCCGACGGCAGCGTGGACGTGGCCGAGATGGCGCTTTCTTTCGGCGGCGGGGGGCATGCGATGGCGGCGGGATGTACCGCGCCGGGAAGCCTGGAAGAGGTTCGCGATCGGGTGCTGGCGGCGGTGCGCAGCGCCCTCTCGCGATCGAACTGCAGCCATGCCGGGTGACGGATTCCTCAGCCTGCTCAAGCCGCCGGGCATGACCTCCCACGATGTAGTCGCCTTCGTCCGCTCGCGGCTGGGCATCAGGCGGGTGGGGCACCTGGGCACCCTTGACCCCGCGGCCGCAGGGGTGCTGCCTGCCGCAGTCGGTCGCGCCACTCGGCTCTTCCGGTTCGCCGGCGGACGGGACAAGGCATATCGGGCGGAGGTGGTGTTCGGCATCGAGACGGATACTCTGGACGCGGAGGGCCGGGTGCTCGGGAGGAGAGACAGCGGCGATCTGACCGAGGCGCGGCTGGGGGAGCTGCTGCGTGAACTCGTGGGGGAGATCGATCAGGCGCCGCCCGCTTTTTCCGCCGCCCGGGTGGGGGGCAGGCGCCTCTACGAGCTGGCGCGGCGCGGCGACCCCCAGGAGGGGCGGCCGAAGCGGGTGAGGATCGGCGAGTTGGAGTTGGTGGAGTTCGTTCCGGGAGAGAGGGCGCGGGCACTGATAGACGTTGTGTGCGAGGCCGGCACCTATGTCCGCGTGCTGGCGGCCGACCTCGGCCGTGCGGCGGGATGCGGTGCCTACCTGGGTTTTCTGGTTAGAACGAGGGTGGGGCGCGTCGCGCTGCCGCAGTCGTTGACTTTGGAGGAGTTCGAGGCCGCCTGCGGGAGGGGAGAAGGAAACACGCTGCTGCTGCCGCCCGACTGGCCGCTCGATCACCTGCCGGCAGTGATGCTCGACGAGCGGGCCGCGGGCGCCTTCCTGCAAGGGAGCCGAGTTCGCGCGACATCGTCCGCCGCATGGCCGGTCAGGGCTTACGGGCCGGGGGATAGCTTCCTCGGTCTGGGAGAGGTGACGGCCGAGTCTCAGATGCGGCCCCGAGTGGTGCTCGCGGGGCAGGGGAGTCCGGAGGCGTGAGGATCGTTCGGGGACTGCGAGCGCGACTGCGCCGGCCCTCCTGCCTGGCGGTGGGGGTTTTCGACGGGGTCCATAAGGGCCACCTGAGCATTATCTCGGAGGCCCTGCGCAGGGCCGAAAAGAACGGGAGTGTGCCCGCAGTGCTGACCTTCGATCCCCACCCGGACGCGGTCATCTCCGCCG
>JAUVSA010000275.1 GCA_030597345.1 Bacillota bacterium | reverse complement strand
TGTTCGCCCCGTGCCGCCAGCATCCCCGTCCGCACCGCGGCCCCTTTGCCCCGCTGCGGCTCCTCCAGCACCTCCACCCCTGCCGCCCGCGCCACCTCGATCGTCCGATCGGAGCTCGCATTGTCCACCACCAGGATCTCCGACGAATAGCTCTGTCCCGCGAGGTACTCCTTGATCCGCGCCAGGGTCGGGACCAGACGGACCTCTTCATTGTACGCTGGAATCACGATCGAAAGGAAGGGCCTCGCCTGCTCCCCGCTCATGGCTTACGTCCGTCTACGCGCGCACTCCCCGCCAGCCGCGCCCGCGCGTCGTCCACACTCAACCCAGCCACTGCAACCCGCTTCGAGCGGCTCCTCTCGCCTCGCACAATCCGCACCGCCGACTTCGCCACCCCCAGAGCCTTGGCCAGCAACGCCACACACTCCCGGTTCGCCGCCCCCTCCGCCGCCGGAGCGTGTACCGACACCACCATGCCTCCATCGGCCCCAATGCCCACGCCGAAACGCGCCGAGCGGGGCCGTACCCTTACCGAGATCAGCGCTTCTCCCTCTTTCCCCACTGCCCATTCACCCGAAGAGCGCCAGCAAGATGGCCAGGTTGAAGGCCTTGAACGCACCGTGGGCGGCCCAGGGCGCCACCAACGAGCCCGAGCGCTCATAGAGATAGGCGAAGACCAGACCGAGCACGAGGTAGGGAATCAGTCCGGCCCAGCTCATATGAATCACGGCAAACACCGCCGCACTCCCCAGGGCGGCCGCGGCGAACGACGAGTTGCGACGGAGCGCCCGGTAGATCACCCCCCGAAACAACGTCTCCTCCAGGAACGGCACGACCACACAAGCCACCACGATCAGGATCACCCTCATCCCCCACCCCGATTCCACCACGAAGAAGGGAACCAACGGGTGCTCCTCCGGCAGCTTCCCGGGAAGGACCTGCTGGCGGACCTCCAGCTCCTGAAGCACCTGATAGAGCTTCACCAGCGGAAATGCCGCGATCCCGGCCGCGGACACGCCGACAGCCGCCTGTCGCCACCAGCCCCGCAGCCTCCAGCCGAAGCTGGCCCCTCTCGGAGACACAGCCCATACCCACGCGACTGCCGCCACACCACCTGCGACCGCAGCCCCCAACTGATACACGGCCTCCCGCCTCCCCGCCCCACCAGACACCCTTTCGAGCACGATAATCGCCAGCAGCGAGACGAATACCCACACGACCAGCGCTTCCACCCCCTCCCTCATCCCCCACGCCGCCGCCGGAGAGTCATCCTCCGTCCGCGGCTCCGCCGGCCGCCGGAACAACCGCACGATCCCGAAGATGAGCCCGATCGCTCCCGCCAGCACGATCATCCCGCACACGGCGAGCGCAGCCCACAAGCGCTTCACCAAGCTGAGCCCGAGCGCGTGCGCGGCGCTCCATTCCTGATCGGCCAGCTCTTTCTCCCCCATGCTTCCGAAGGCTTCTGCCAGCACCATCCGCCCAGGAACCGTGCCGCGCAGGCGATCGGCCGCCATGTCCACATACTGGGGCCGCGGCGGGTCCGAGCCGATGACAGCCACAGTAGCGACCAGCGCGTTGCGTTCAGCTGCTCTCCCCTCTCTGTTCGCAGCCGCAGACAGCAGGCTCAGCGCCTCACCCTTCTCTCCCAATGCCGAGAGTGCCAACGCAAGGGAGAGCGCCGAGTCGGTGTCGGAGGGGTCGGCCTCCGCGCTCAGACGGTAATAGCTCGTGCTCCGCTCCAGGAACTGGCCGCCCAGCCCTTCCTGCAGGCCCCCCGCGTGCGCCAGCAGCCCCCCCGCGTGCGCCAGATAGAACAGCCGGACACAAGTGTCGCCGCCCCGCCGATACAGCTCGGCCCTCTGCCGCCCATAGACCTCCGCCGGGATCGGCAACAGCCCGAAGGCGAGGCCGAGTAGAATCATCGCCCCCAGCACCACGAACGCAGTCGTGCGCGCGCCCGTATATCGACCAGACTCAGTTGCGCCGTTCACGGCAATCCCGTACCCGTCACAGCAGCACCACGATCCTCCGCAGGATAGACAGCAGAATCAGGGCGATCATGGGAGAGAAATCTAGCCCCCCGGCGCTCGCCGGGATGGCCCTCCGGATCGGCCTCAACATCAGATCCGCTGTTTCCTCGATCAAGCGCACCAGGGGGTGGCCATAGGGCACCCGCACCCTGGCTACCCGCAGCCACGAGAGGATGATGCTCCCCAGAATCGCCGCCATCATCGCCATGATGGCATAGTGAATCAAGCTCTGCAGCATACCCATCCGTCAGCTACCTCCAGACAGCTCCTTGGATCGCCGTGCCGCCGCCCGCACCGCCGAAGCCACCCCGCCGCGGAAGCCGGCCCGCTCCAGCTCCGCCAGCCCGGCAACCGTCGTGCCGCCCGGCGAGGCCACCGCCTCCCTGAGCGCCCCCGGATGCCGGCCCGTCTCCCGCACCATTCGCGCCGATCCCTCCACCGTCTGAACCGCCAGCCGGTGCGCCAGATGTCGCGGCAGCCCGGCGGCTTCGCCCCCGTCGGCCAGCGCCTCAATCATCACGAATACGAACGCAGGACCGCTCCCCGAGAGCCCCGTCACTGCATCCATCATACCCTCTTCTACCTCCACCACATCCCCCAGCGCGCCCAGCAGCTTCGTCAGCCCCCCCACTTGTCCCTCCTCTACTCCCGGCGCCGACACCGCGATCATCCCGGCCCCCACCAGAGCCGGTGTATTCGGCATCACCCGCACCAGCGCCGGCTTCGCCCCGCCCACCGATTCCCGCATCCGCGACAGCGTCACCCCCGCCGCGATAGACACGAGCGTCTGCCCCTCCGACAGCACAACGGCAATCTCCTCAATCACTGACCCGATGATCCCCGGCTTCACGGCAAGCACCACGTAATCGCTCTCTCCCGCGACCTCGCAGTTGGCCTCCACTTGCTTCACACCCGACTCCTCGGCCAGCGCCTTCGCTCGCGCGCCGTCTGCGTCCGCCACCACGATCTTCTCCGGCCTGAGCGCGCCCGCCCGAAGGATGCCGCGAACCAGCGCTCCGCCCATCTGCCCCACGCCGATCACGCCGAGAGTGAATGTCTTGCCCATGGCGGCACTCCCTTGCCCACCGCGGCACTCCCATAGGCCAACAACCCGCGTGCGGCGGGCTGTTGACACTTTCCCGGCCTCCCGTTCGCCCCAGGAGGCCGCTCTTTTTCGCCTTGCCACATGCCGGCCCTGCTGACCTCAGCGGCAGAGGCCGAACCCTAGAAGCTGTTTCATAACCTCCATCTGAGGTTATGAAACAGCAGCACAAGCCGCCAGGCTCCAGCAGGCGCATTTCATG
>JAUVSA010000325.1 GCA_030597345.1 Bacillota bacterium | reverse complement strand
TGCCGGGCTTCTCATATGCCCGGTCCACACGGCGGGCATCCGTCGTGCTCCCTATTCCCCAGCGATCCTCACTACCCGCCTCTTCCCCACCCGCAGGAGCATCCCCGGCTTGAGTTTGACCTCTTCCTGGGGGTCAGAGACGCGGCGTTCGTCCCCGTCCGGGCAGGAGAGGTAGACGCCCCCGCCCTTGATGAGCCGGCGCGCTTCACCCTTGCTGGAGGCCAGCCCCAGCTCCGCCAGCGCGGTGGCGATCCACACGGGCTTCCCCCGCAGCGACTCCGGAATCGCCAACTCCTCCGCCACCGCCTCATAATCCTCCCGCGTCTGCGCGCGCTGCGTCGAGAACACGCTCATGAACGTCTCGTCGGCCTTCCCCGCCGCCTCCGCCGAGTGGTACAGCGCGACGATCTCCCGCCCCAGCCGCCTCTTCGCGTCCCGCGGGTTCAGCTTCCCCGACCTCATGTCGGCCGACATCTGCGCGACCTCTTCCGCCGGCACGTCCGTGCACAGCTCGAAGTAGGGCACGATAGCATCATCGGGGATCGACATGATCTTCCCGAAGACCTGATCCGGCGGCTCCGCGATGCCGATGTAGTTGTTCAGCGACTTGCCCATCTTCTCGACGCCGTCGGTGCCGACAAGCAGCGGGAAGGTGATGACGCACTGCGGCTCCTGCGGCTCGCCCAGGGGGTTCGCGCGCTGCAGCTCTCGCGCCACCAGGAAGTTGAACGTCTGGTCCGTGCCGCCAATCTCGATATCGGCCCGCACGGCGACGGAATCGTACCCCTGAAAGAGAGGATAGAGGAACTCGAGCAGGCTGATCGGCTGTTGCGCCTGGTATCGTTTTGCGAAGTCGTCACGCGCCAGGAGCTGGGCAACCGTAACGTTCGCGGCGAGCCGCATGATCTGCTCGGGGGTCAATTTACCCAGCCACTCGCTGTTGTAGTGGAACTCGGTCTTGTCGCGGTCGAGGATCTTGAACAACTGCTCTTTGTAGTTCGCGATGTTCCTCTCGACCTGCTCGCGCGTGAGCTGCTGCCGAGTCTCCGATCGGCCGGACGGGTCCCCGATCATCCCCGTGAAGTCCCCGACGATCATCACCGCGGTGTGCCCGAGTTCCTGAAACAGCCGCAGCTTTCGCAGCACCACCGCGTGGCCGAGATGGATATCGGGCCCGCTCGCGTCCACCCCCAACTTCACCCGCAGCGATCGCCCGGACCGCAGCTTCTCCAGCAGCTCCTCCTCCGGGATCAGGGCGACCGTCTGCGCGCGGATCAGCTCCAGTTGCTCTTCCGGCGACCAGCTCACTTCAGATACCACGGCTGCCCGTCCGGCCCGCTATCCGCCGACGGCGCTATCCCGGCCAGCTCCCCAGCCTTATATGCTCGGATGATCTCATCCACCGAAAGCCACTCCACGTGCCCGTCCACGAACGCGAAGTTGCTCCCCCCGTCGTGCCGCACAAACCTCTTCCGGAGTTCGGGGTTGGGGGCGAAGTCCGCGCCGGCGCCGCAGGTTTGTGACCACGGACAATTCTCCCAGTCGGCACGGCCGTCGCCGTCTGCACAATCCGCGCGGCAGGCGTCGGCCCAGATGACGGTGCCAAGGTAGAGCCAGGAGCGGGAGGAGTCAGCCCACATGATGTGCCGGGCGGGGGCGTCGATGTCGGAGATGCGGCGGCCGGCCAGGTACTCGATGGCGCCGCCAATGGCGAGGCGGAAACGCTCCGGATCGTCACACTTGCCCTGGACCTCGCTGTCGGTGACCGAGCCGCCCCAACCAGGCGGGTAGACCATCGCGCAGGGGCCGTCGGGCCAGCCCTTGGTGCTGATCCTCTCATTGGTGATCCAGAAGGGACCGGGAACGGCGCCGCGCCGCTCCCTGGGCACCTCGACGGCAGGGCAGAGGAAGAGAGAGCGATCGAGAACGTACTCGTCGAGCACCACGGGCCAGCGCGGCCAGGGGTTGGAGTTGTTTGCGCCCCACTGACAGTCGTAGGGCTCCATGGGCGTCTGGTTGGGCGGGAAGTGGTCGTCATTCTCGGCGACGTACATGAGGGTGGCCTGGGAGAGGCGCGCTAGGTTGCCGAAGCACATCTGCTGGGCGGTCTGCGCCGCGGTCTCGGCGAACCGGGCGCCGAGCACCGACGCGAAGACGATGAGCAGCGCGATGAACACAACTCCAGACCACGAAGGATGCTTGCGCGTCATTGAGCGATGCTGTCGCGTCATAGCCTTGCCTCCCGAGTATGCTAACCCATCCCCAGCCACGACGTGCTGACTCCGGCACACATGTCTGTGCGGCAGATTACGCCGCAGAGGGCGATTTCACCTGCTGGGGCCAAACGGCCCGATTCCTCGAACTTGCGTACCTAGGCCTGCTTTGAGAGCTAG
>JAUVSA010000251.1 GCA_030597345.1 Bacillota bacterium | reverse complement strand
AGCAGATGGGAGATGATTGGGTGGCGCGGGAAGAGTATGGGCGGGACATCGAGGCGGTGAGCCGGTGTCAGGAGTGCCGACAGTGCGTGGAACGCTGCCCGTTCGACCTCGAGATTCCGGCGATCATGCGTGATATTGTGGCGCGGCACGCGGAGATACTGCGGGAGAGAGGGGCCGACTAGGAGGGGGGCACAGGCGGCGGGTCGCTGACCGTCGTGCGTGTGGTATAGTGTGGGTGCTTCCATACCAGGGGACGTGTGGCTACCGCCCGCGTCTCGGACGTTACAACCCGCCGGCCGAAGGCCAGCGGGTTGTGCTTGTCTGAGGTCTACCAAAAACATCGGGGCCCGCCAGAGGCGGGCCCCGAATCGGTCGAAGGTGACGATCCTAACTACGGAGGTGTCACCCTACTCCGGTTAGGACTAGGTGGGCTCCGTTAGGACGCGCCACCTCCGGGTCTATGTAACATAGGACACCACCTCCTTTCTCTAAGTGGAACTTACCACATCTGCGGCCATAGGTCAATGGCCAAACGGACGCGAGATGCGCGAATGTCGACGAGGCGTCAGACGTCGAAGACGAGGCGGGCGCGCCAGAGGTCATCCTGCTGCCAGACACGCAGGCCGTGGTAGGTGATGGCCTTCACCGGGGCGCCGGTGTGGGGGGAATCAGCGGGCACGGGACCGCCCCGGGCGAGGCCGCGGAGGCGGCAGGGCCCTCGCTCGGTGTGCTGGAGGTCGGAGATTTCGAAGCGGCAGAGAACGACCTCGTCTCGCTCTGCGATCCAGAGGAGCTCCGAGAGCCAGGCTAGGAGGAGATCCTCCAGGGAGGCGGCCTGGACCTGAATGTTCCAGTCGAGGTCGGGGGCGACCTGCGCGCAGTCCGCGCTCTCGCTGAACATCCCCTCGGCGGCGGCGCAGAAGAGGTCCGGCAGGCCGGGTCCCCACGCCTCGATGCTCCTGTCGGCAGTGTGGTCGAGGGGGCGGAAGCCGCGGCGGCCCTCAGGCGCCGAGTCGGTCACTTACTCCTCTTCCTCTTCGCGGACTACGCGGGCGATGCTGGCGACTTTGGCGCCCTTGTCGAGGCGGATGAGACGGACGCCCTGGGTGGAGCGGCCGATGGAGCGGATACTCTTCACTAGCTGGCGGATGATGTGGCCGCCGGTGGTGATGATCAGGAGATGGTCGTCTTCGTCCACGACGCGCATGCCGACTATGGGACCGTTGCGCTTGCTAACATTCATGGTCTTGAGCCCGATGCCGCCGCGGGTCTGGGCGCGGTACTCAGTGAGCGAGGTGCGCTTGCCGTAACCGTTGCGCGTGGCGACCAGGAGATCGGCATTTTGCCTGACCACGCCCATGCCGATGACGGAGTCGCCCTTGCGGAGGCGGATGCCGCGAACGCCTGCGGTTGCCCGTCCCATCGGCCGCGCCTGCCTCTCGGGGAACCTGATGGATTGGCCCCTCTCGGTTACCAAGATGATGTCTCGCTTGCCCTCCGTGTCGGCCACCCACTCCAGCTCATCTCCCTTCTGGAGGCGGAGGGCGATGATGCCGCCCTTGACGCGCGTGTCGTAGTCGCTGAGGCGGGTCTTCTTGACCGTCCCCTGCCGGGTGGCCATGAAGAGGAAGCGGTCCTTGCGGAACTCCCGGACCGCGCGGGCGGCGGTGACGCGCTCTCCCTGATCGATGGCGATCAGGTTGATGACGGCGGTCCCGCGCGCCTGGCGGCTGGCCTGCGGGATCTCGTGGGCGCGCAGGCGGTAGACCTTTCCCCGGTTGGTGAAGAAGAGGATGGTGGTGTGGGTGCTGGCGACGAAGAGGTGATCGACGACGTCCTCCGCCTTGCGGGTGAGCCCGGTTATGCCCTTGCCGCCGCGGCCCTGGGCGCGATAGGTGGCTACGGGAAGGCGCTTGATGTAGCCATCGCGGGTCATGGTGATGACCATCTCCTCGTCCGCGATGAGGTCTTCGATGCTGATGTCCTGGGCATCTTGGAGTCGGATCTCGGTGCGGCGCGGGTCGCCGCGCTTTTCCTTCAGGGCGAGGAGCTCCTGCTTTACGATCTGCATCACCTTGCGGGGGTGGCCGCGGTTCTTCCGGAGCCACTCGCGGGTGGCCATCACGCGGTCTTCGTTCTCCACCAGATCGGACAACCGCTTCCCTAGGATATCCTCCAGCCGGCCGATGGTCTTGATTATCTCCTTGTACTCTTCGTCGATCTTCTTGCGCTCGAGGCTGGTGAGGCGCTGGAGCATGAGCTCGAGGATGGCCTGGGCCTGTCGCTCGGAGAGCTTGAAGCGCTTCATCAGCTTGTCGCGCGCCTCGGGCGGGCCCGCCGCCTGGCGGATGAGCTTGATGATCTCGTCCAGGTTCTTGAGGGCGATGCGATAGCCCTCGAGGATGTGGGCGCGGGCCTGCGCGCGGGCGAGGTCGTGCTGGGAGCGAAGGACGACGACCTCGCGCCGGTGGTCCAGGAAGTGAGTGATCAGGACCGTGATGCCCATGGTGCGGGGGACGAGGGGCACCGGCTCGCCAGGCTGCTGGCCGGCGTACTCCGGGATGAGGGCGACGGCGTTGACCGAGAAGCTGGTGCGCATTCGGGTGTGCTTGTAGAGGGCGTTGAGCACTACGTGCGGGTTGGCCTCGCGCTTGAGCTCGACGACAACGCGCATGCCCTTGCGATCGGACTCGTCGCGGAGGCTGCTGATCCCCTCGATCCGCTTGTTGTTCACCAGCTCGGCGATCTGCTCGACCAGAGTCGCCTTGTTGACCTGATAGGGCAACTCCGTGACGAGGATCGCGTTCCGGTTCCCGTCCATCGGCTCGATGGTGGCCCGCGCCTGCATGGTGATCGAGCCACGGCCGCTCTCGTAGGCCTGTCGGATGCCGGAGGTCCCGAGGATCAACCCGCCGGTTGGGAAATCCGGGCCGGGCAGCACCTTCATGATCGCGTCGAGGTCAGTCTTGGGATCGTCGATAAGGAGGACGCAGGCGTCCACCACTTCGCCCAGGTTGTGGGGAGGAAGGTTGGTGGCCATCCCGACGGCGATGCCGGAGCCGCCGTTGCAGAGTAGATTCGGGAAGCGGCCCGGAAGGAGGGTCGGCTCGGTGCGGGTCTGGTCGTAGTTCTGGACGAAGTCTACCGTGTCGCGCTCGATATCGGCGAGCATCTCGGCGCCGTAGGCGGACATGCGGGCCTCGGTGTAACGCATCGCCGCGGGCGGGTCGCCATCCACGGAGCCGAAGTTGCCGTGGCCGTCCACCAGGGGATAGCGCATGTTCCAGCCCTGGGCGAGACGCGCGAGGGTGGGATAGACGACTTCCTGGCCGTGGGGGTGGTAGTTGCCGGAGGTGTCGCCGGCGATCTTGGCGCACTTGCGGTGCTGCGCTCCGGGGGTCAGGTTGAGGTCGTGCATCGCGTAGAGGAGGCGGCGCTGGGCGGGCGGGAGGCCAGCGCGCACATCCGGCAGGGCGCGGGCGATGATGACGCTCATGGCGAAGGTCATGAACGACTCGCGCATCTCGTCCTTGATGTCGATATCGGTTACTTGGGTCGTATCTTTGGGCTTGGGTTT
>JAUVSA010000085.1 GCA_030597345.1 Bacillota bacterium | reverse complement strand
GGCTTCCTCCCTGGCCTTCATCCCGATGTGGTCGCTCTCGAAGGTCACCAATGCCTGGGCCAAGGCGGAGTACTCGGGGGGCAGCCCTTGAGTCTCGGAGGCTGCCACCCGCTCCACTTCCCCTGCCAGCCGCTGGTGTGCCGATTCGATCTGCGACTGAAGGCGTATGACCTCGGGATGCTCTTCGGTGTGTGTGGACAGAAGGGCCGCCAGCTGCTGCTCTCGCTTGTACAGATCGCTCCTTATCTCGCGCACCTGAGGGCTCTCGGCCAGGACGGTCGTGAGGGTAATCGGTTGACGGCGGTCTTCGAGAGAGCGCCGGGCACCCGCCAGCCGCGCCGCCGTCTCTTCGAGAGCGGCTCTGGCCTGCGCATGCTGCATCTCCAGATTCCCCAACTGCTCGACGTGCAGCCGCTGCTCGTCGGTGAGATCAACGATCCCCTCTCGCCGCTTGAACTCCGACAGTGCGCTGTCTGTCTCTGCCAGTCGCGCGCTGGCAGCCGGGATTGCTGCAGCCACGGCCTCGTGCGCGGCGAGCGCATCGGAACGAGTCATGGTGGTCCCCCGCGCCACAAGTGCATCCGCCATCTTCTGACAGATCCCGCGTGCCAGCTCGCGATCCGGGTAGAGCACCGTCACCAGGATCAGCTCTGTATCCTGATCGATCTCAGCGGTTACCGACGACCTGAGATCGTCAACAGTCTCGCGGAACTTGTCCTTTTCTGCCGCGGGCACACCACCAGCCATCGTCCGGGTCACAAAGGAGACCGCGCCGGAGACGGCCGCCGTCAGCGAGCGCCTGACACGATCCCGGAGGGCCTTCGAAGGGGGCAGTGCATCGAGTTTCAGCTCGCGCACCACCTGCTCGGCGGTCGTCCGACTGAGCAACGTCTCCACATAGCTGTTCAACACCGCCACGGGACTAACGGCTCCCAGCCGCGACGGACGGCCTGCCTCTTGGCCCAGCGGGTCCACAGGGGCCTGTTCCATCCGCACGTAGAGGCTGGCTGCAGCCTTGTACTTCGGCGTCACCATCAGAGTGGAGACTCCGATGGCAGCCAGGACAAGTATCGTGACCTTCAGCACCAGCGCGCGACGCTTGGCAAGAGTCCGGAACGCTCCGCGCAGCTGCTCTCTGGGGCTCAACTCCCGGTTGCTCTTTGGTTCAATAGCCATCTTGTGTCCCCGATGTCCGCCTTTATGTATGCTCCGGCCGCCAGCTGACTGCAGCCCACTCGCCCTGACGATGAAGACCCGGCCCCGCGCTCCTTCCCCAGGAAGCGGCCGCCCCCCGCGATAGGTCTACCGCGTGTGTGCCCGCACCCAACACCCACCTGAGAGCGTGCTCATCACCAGAGGAATATGCCTACCACCGCTCGTAGCACATCGGACCACTCAAGTGTGCCAGCCAGGAAGTGTTCGGGAACACTCAGCACGTCGCCCGGAGCGAGGACGGGATTCAACTGAGGTTCATCTGGCCGTTGTAGCGCAGCCCCCAGGTCCACTTCACGAACGGCGCTGTTCCCCTCGCGATCAGTGTGCTTCAGGACGGCCTTGTGGAGGCGAGCCCGATTCGTAGGCCCTCCTGCCAGGCCGACGTAGTCGCTCAAACGAAGACCGTCTTGGTACTCGATAGCCCCGGGAGCCTGGACCGCGCCCACCACAGATACCGGCATGGCTTTGCCAACCCAGATGGTGTCTCCGGGCCTCAACGTGGGATTGGGAACGCTCCCATTCTCAGACGAACCTGAACTCACATCCACTATCGTCGTACTTGCGGTGTCGCTCTCGCTGGATGTTATGCCAACATGCCCAAGGTCCGCGCTGGCCCCAAACCCACCGGCCAGACCCACGTAGTCCAGCAGACGCCGCTCGGGAGCATAGTCCACTGGCCCCGGGTGCCTTACGTTTCCCTGCACGTATACCTTGGGCCACACTACCGGAATCACGGACAGGGACACTCTGGGATCCTGATAGTACCGAAGGTAGGCCTCTCGCAACTCCTCCGTAAGCGCGGACACGGTCTTGTCAGTCACCGCGCTGTCGCCCACGTGGGGTAAAGACACGATGCCGTGCGTCATCACCACACTGTCGGTTGCCAGCTCCGACTCCCCCCAGATCGACATCCTGATCCGGTCGCCCGGACGAACCCGGTACTCGTTCAACAGGACAACAGCGACACCGGCCTCACTCTCGCCGGTCGCCGTGACAGGACCTTCCCCCTCCGCCCCCAGGCCCATCGGTGCCGCCGCGAGCAGGAGCGTGCAGAACGCGATGCCCGGCAGCAACCAGACCGAACACTTGCTCCAAGTACCCATCACCGAAGCCTCCTGATCTGGGATGTGTCGCGCGCCCAGATCCCATGCCAGCACCTCGGACACCAGTGTGCTAGCTGTCGTCACTGTGTTCCCAGCCGCCTGCTGGTCTACTCCGAGACATCCCCCTCATCACGCGATTCTCCGGACAGGGCCCGACTCCTTCCAGCTCCGGTGGCGCGCCGCTATCCGCGGTTCTGGGGCGTCTCGTGAAGATCGACCTCCTCACAGATACCCCAGACGCCTGAGGCGCTCCTCCACTTGGCGGGCCTCCTCGTCTGTGTAGGCGCTTGCTCCCTCGTCCTCGTCCCCGTCCCCGGCCTGCTTCTCTCTTCTCTCTTGCTGCCGAGGAGAAGCGCCTCCTGTCTCAGCACCGGCAGCCCCTTCGACCAGCAGCCCCTCCGGCACGCGCCCCTCCAGATTCTCGGAGGCTGGGAGACCGAACAACTGCAGTACCGTCGGCGCGACGTCGATGATCTCGACCTCCCCCAGATGCTGGCCCCGCCTTATCCGCGGACCCCACGCGATCAGCACACCCTCAAAGCGATGCATCCCCGTCCCTGTCCGCCAAGAGGCCCTCTCAAACAGGGGCCCCTCCAGACGCAGGTCCACAGTGCATGCATCATCCAGAAGGAACACTACGTCCGGCGCCTCTTCCAGGTGCGGCCCATCGAAGAGCTCCTCTCGGCGGGCCGCCATCGTGACCATGGGCTTGCCGGTCTCTGGGTGCCTTAGCTCGCGCAGACCCCGCAGCACCCTGTCTCTGACTTCCTCGTACTCCTCCCCAGGAGAGACGATTCCCTTGCTCTCTCTCCCCCTGAGGTTGACGTAGATCCCTATCTCTGTGACCGAGGCGGCGTACGCGCGTGTCCGGTCCCAGTTGATCCACCTCCAGAAGGGGATGGTCCCGGGCGCCTTCCCGCGCGCCAGCAGCCGAGCGACGCGATGTCGCAGACGCAAAACGTCGGCCGAGGCAACCATGCGCCCGAGCATGCCGCGGCGTCGGGAGGGTGTCAGCAGCCCCTGCTGCGCCAGCCACTTGTTTGCCCTGAACTTGCGACGCAGCGGCCCAAATCCGTGATCGGATACCACGAAGACATCGGTCTCTGCCGGACATGCCGCCAGTATCTCCCCGATCAACCCGTCCAGCACCGCGATGAACTTCTCGGCCCTCTCCTTCGCTCTTACCAGGTCCGGTGTCGCCGGATAGAGCGCGAACTCCCCGGACAGAGCATCCCACAGAACGTGCTGAAGCCGGTCCGTACCGACGAAGACCACCATCCCGAAATCCCATTCGCGGTTCTTCAACAGATGGACTGTGTATCGCGCGCGCTGCCGCGTGCAGTGCTCCAGGGCGTCGAGGAAGGGCTCGATATCCTTGGGTCCCTTCAGATGGCTCGGGGGCGCATCGATGATGTACTCCCCGAGTTCCGGCTCCAGCTCCGCATACAGCGACGGCGGATGAGTAAACTGAACTTCTGTGCTGGGAGTCAGCATGTCGGAGATGCCGAACGCGGTCCGGTCAGACAGAGGGTACGTGACCGGCACGTTGATCAGCCCCACACGCAGTCCGGCTTCCGCCAGCATATCCCAGACCACCGGGGCCCGCACATCCCGCGAGCTGATCAGCCGGCGAGACAGCTGACCGGCATCGCGCTTGCGGAAATCGAATACCCCATGCCTCCCCGGTCTGACCCCGGTGGCGAACGAGACCCACGCCGGTGCCGTCACCGGCGGCATGACAGAGCGCAGCGCTGCCCGCGACCCTTCGCTGGCCAGCCGCTGCAGGTTGGGCATCAGTCCGCGTGCCATCCACCCGTCGAGGAGAGCGAACGGCGCTCCATCCAGCCCGATCACCAGCACGCGCGGCCGCTTGCCTCGCTCCGTTCCCGGCCGACGTTCCGGCCCTTCGCTGCTGGCCCTCTCCGATTGCCCCATGCTTCATATCTCCGGTAGCATGCCGCTGACACACCGATGATCCAACACCTCCCCGATCGCTGGGTCAACCGCGGGGCACGCTTGCGCCGGATCTCCATCAGGGGTCAGCACTGCTTCAGCTCTATCTCAGCGGAAATGTCTTCTCTACTCCACTCCCTTCCTTCGCCGACAGGCGAGTCAGCACCTCCCCAATACCCCCTCAGCCGTCCCCGCCCACATCCCCGGTTGTGGAATAAGACCGTTGGGCTCGCCGTGTGACGTTGAGGCCGAGTCATCGCCGAGTCCTGCCATCATCTGCTGCCGGCCGCACACGGGGACCGAGGAGGCGGGAAGTGCTGTCTGTTGTCGATCACCGCGCGAGGCAAGCCATCTGGGTGGTCATGCTGTACTCGCTTGCCCTTCTCCTGACCCTCGGCTCACCGGCCATCTGCGCGGAACCAGAAGGTCCCCAACCCGTTCCCGTAGCTGGCCATCAATGGGGCGTTACCGGTGTCGCCGTTGAGGAAGGCGGCGACCAGCAAGCAGCGGCCCATCTTCTGAACGACCTTGGTATCAAGACCTCCCGCCCGACCATACGCTGGAGCAACATCCAGCCGCTCGGCCCTGACAGCTGGAACTGGACCGGAACAGATGCCCTGTTTGAGGCCTACCGCGGAGCCGGCATCCAGGCATGGGTCCTGATCGAATCCGGGGCGGCCGAGTGGGCGACAGACACGGCCTGGCTCGACTCTGACAGCGAGCCGGGGACCGACTGTCCCCCCCGCGTGCTTCCTCCCCTCGACGAGCCGATAGCCGGAACCGAACCTTACTACCTCTTTGTGCGGGAGCTGGTCGCGCGTTACGGCGACGTCGCATCTGCATGGCTGATCGACAACGAGGCCAGTGAGCCCTGGAGCTGGGCCGGCGACGCCTACTCCTACGCCTCCATGGCCCGCCTGGCGGCCGCGGCGGTCCACGATGCCGACCCATCAGCCGTCGCCGTGCTGGGCGCCGTCCCCGCCAGCACCGCTGCCGCCATGTCCATTGCTGACCGTCTCGACGATCCATCGCAGGAGTCCTTCATCGTTTCGTTCGCCTCCCGCATCTGGGGCCGCTCCATGACCATGGCCGAGATCCGAGCCATATTCGATGCCCCCCAGTTCAGGGTTTGGGACCGTGTGAACTTCTTCCGTCAGGCGCTCGCGGTGCTCCCCGAAATGGATGCTCTTGCGGGCAACGTCCTGGGCCCTAGGGCCAGGGGCGAACTCGCCGCCGATATCGCCTGGGCCTACTCAGACCAGATGCGGGCCCACGGCGGCGGAAGACGCCCTCTAATCTACACCGAAGTCAACCCTTACTTGTCAGACGACACCTCCCTCGCACAACAGACGACACAGCTGATGCTGGCATCCCTGGCCACGGGAATGGTGGTAGGGCAAGCATATCACGAGTTCATCGATGACAGCCTGGAGCGCGTGCCCGAACCACACTGCGGCCTTGTGACGAGATCTCTTGACCCGAAGGCTGGCTACTTCGCGTATCGCACCCTGATCGCGCTCCTCGAGGAGGCTGCCCTCGCCGGTCCCCTCTCCCTATACCAGCCCGTGACCGGGTACTGGTTCGTGAGAGAGGACGGCATTGCCATCTATGCCGTATGGGCAGCGGAGTCAACCTACGTCGACTTCACGGACCTTCTAGCCTCTCGCTCCGTCACCGTTCTCGACATGCTCGGCGCACCCATCTCCGCGGCCACTGACAATATCCCTGTGACCCCGAGTCCTCTCTACCTCGTTCTAGGCCCGGCCGGCATGGCGGATGTTCCCTTTGACCACTGGGCCTTCGACTCCATCCAAGCCTGCCTCGACGCGGGTTTCGTAGCTGGCTACCCGGACAGCACCTACCACCCCGAGGGCCAGGTCACCCGAGACCAGATGGCTGTCTTCATCTCCCGCGCTGTGGCTGGAGGCGAGGAGCACGTCCCTCCCGGGCCCCTCCACGCCTCGTTCCCCGACGTGTCCACCGATCACTGGGCGTTCAAGTACGTCGAGTACGCCAAGGCCATGAACGTCGTCGTCGGCTATCCGCCTGGCCTCTATCGTCCCGACGCCACCCTCGACCGCGGTCAGATGGCTGTCTTCATCGCTCGCTGCCTCGCCGGCGGGGACGGCAGTGTGCCCGACGGCCCCGACAGCCCCACCTTCCCGGACGTCACCCCCACAGATGCATCGTCATGGTGCTACCGGCACGTCGAGTACATTGTCGCAGCCGGAGTTGCCGTCGGCTATCCAGACGGCCTTTACCACCCGGAGCACACCTGCTCGCGGGATCAGATGGCCGCATACCTCGCGCGGGCCTTCCATCTACCGATCTGATGCCATCGCGCAACCACCCTCCTCTCCCCCGGCACCAGTGCTGCCACCACCCCTCTCGTCCTTTGACAGGAGAGAGCCGGCCGGGTAGAATCCGCCGAGTCACCGAGATCCCCTTCTCACCGGCGCAGGCCGCGATCCCCTAGACATGGCCGCCGAGGGTTAGAGAGATGATCGACCTGGAGGGCCGCCGTGCCCTCGTCATGGGCGTGGCGAACGAGCAAAGCATAGCCTGGGGAATCGCCGAGAGCTTGTCAGCAGCCGGCGCGGAGCTGGCATTCAGCTACCTTCCGGACGAACGCGGCCGGGCCGAGCGGCGAGTGAAGAGGCTGGCCGATACAGTGCAGTCCGAGCTGCTGCTGCCATGCGATGTCCGAAACGACGAGGACCTGGCAGCTCTCTTTGATGCCCTCGGCGAGCACTGGGGGGGCCTGGACATCTTGATTCACTCAATCGCCTGGGCTCGTACAGAGGATCTATCGAAGGAATTCAGCGCTACCTCCAGAGAGGGGTTTGCGCTGGCCAATGAGGTTAGCACCTACTCGCTCGTGGCGGCTGCGCACCGGGCCGGCCAGCTCATGGCGCACGGCGCTGGCAGCATAGTCACGGTGACCTACCTCGGGTCACAGCGGCCGGTGCCGCGCTATAACGTCATGGGCGTGGCCAAAGCGGGGCTCGAGTCAGCCGTCCGCTACCTCGCAGCGGAGATGGGCCCAGTGGGCATTCGAGTCAACGCAGTCTCTCCGGGTCCCATCGAGACGCTCTCCTCGGCCGCGCTTGCTGGCTTCGACAGGATGACCCAGGCCGTATCCTCCCAGGCGCCATTGAGGAGAAACGTCACGACTCGGGAGGTAGGCGACGCGGTGGCGTTCCTGTGCAGCGACGCGGCCCGCGGCATCACAGGACAGGTCCTCTACGTGGACGGCGGGTTCCATCTCACCGCGGGCATCTGAACCCCAAGGGCTGAAGCGCCCTTGATCCCCGCCCGGCCCTCTATCGCTGACCGACGAAGAAGACTTGGCGAAGGCTTACCGCCGTTTTCCCGCTGACCTCCCCGACGGCAGCAACCGATGCCTCTGTTTCCGAGAGGTTGAGTACGCTCACGTGCAAGGCGAGCTCATCACCGGGACAAACGTATTGCCGGAACCTGGCGGCCTGGATCTGCTTCGCCTGCCACGATGCTCCAGGGGGAGCGCTCTGGGCCAGCAGTGACCCGGCCAGGTGGAGGAGGCTCTGCATGAGCAACACTGCCGGCATGACGGCGAAACGCGGGAAGTGAGTAGCGAAGACCGGGTCGGTCATCGCGATCGACTTCAGAGCCTTCGCCTCCGTGCCGGGAACGACCTCCAGCAGCACGTCGTACGGAATCCACTCGCTGAGGCGCGGCTGTTCCGGCGGCCCGGCGGGCGCCGCGGCGCGGGCACGCGCGGCTCTTTCCTCCAGAGCATCTCCCTGACACAGCAGATCGTAGTGATGACGAACTAGTGCTGGGTCTTCCAGTTTCTCACACGGAATCAGGAAGCAGAGAGCGCTGTCGATGCGAACCACCCTCTCGCCCCCGCAGGAGGCCTCGACGTTGAACACCACGGCCGCGTCAGACCAGGACGCCACCTCCGAGACAAGAGCCAGGCGGTCTGCCAAACCAGCAGGCCGTCCGAACTCGATGTCGCGCAGTCCGGCCAGCACGCCCCGCTGAGCGAAATCGGTGGTCGCCATGATCAGCCAAGCACTGGTCTGTGCCAGCGACTCAATGACCAGTGTGGGCGCGAGAGCGGGCCCGGCCGTCGGGTGCTGTTCGATCACCGGGTCCAGAG
>JAUVSA010000077.1 GCA_030597345.1 Bacillota bacterium | reverse complement strand
TGCGAAGTGCTGGCTCAGATCGCCTAGAATGTCGCCTCTGACGGCGAAGATAACGGCGGTGGAGATCAGCGCTACAGAGCTCGCGAGAAACAGGCGGCGGTCGTGGGATGCGGCTTGGTGCTCAGTGCTTCTGCTGACGGCTTCCGTTCCCATGCAGACCCTCCCTTGACAGGCCGAACGCCCCAAGCGACTCGGCGCTGCAGCTACGAGTGTGTGCCTTGCGCTGACTTCTCCTCAAAGCCCGTCCCGCCTTCTCACCGGCCCTCGTCGTGCGGCACAGGTTCTGATGCTCATCCGTCGCCGATGCGAGCCAATGACGCCCGGATGGCCTCCACACACTCCTTGGTAACCGGCACGGGGTTGTCAGCATCTTCCTCGTATTCGAGGGTGTAGAACCCATCGAACTTCGTCTCGATCAAGTACCGGTTGATGCCGTCCAGATCGAGATCGCCGCTACCGACCACGACCTCTCGCGCCTCGCCGGCGGAGTCGAAGACGAAGTCCTTTATGTGAACCCCGTAGAGGCGTTCCCTGAATCTCTGGGCGAACTCGAGCGGGTCGATGCTACTGTCCAACGCCCAAGCCGTGTCGAGGCAGAGCCCGACGCTCGGCGACACCTTTCCGAAAAGCTCCTCGAGGGCCTCCATTGATCCGTGGTGATGGTGGCGGCCGTGGTTGTGGATGGCGATCTTGATCCCGTACTCAGTCGCGAGCTTGTCTGCTTGGGCCAGCTTGGTGGGAGCGACGTCGCCGACGACGCTTGGGAGCTTGGCCAGCTTGGCGAACTCGAAGACACTGCGGTCAGTGCGCTCATCCTCGCCGATGGCCGTGAAGGCAAAGAAGGCAGTGATGGTAATCCCGCCGTTGGCGTACTCCTCCAGCACCGCGGCGCCGTCGTCCTTCGTTGGATCGAAATGTGTCTGGCACAACTCGATCTTGTCCACCCCGCACGCCTTGCTCATCTCTATCAATTGGGCATGCATGGGGAAGTTACGGAAGCCATATGTCTGGATCCCGAGTCGCGAGTGGAAACGAGTGGTCATCACATCAGTCCTTTCTTGAAGCATTAGAGCGTAACTCATACCTCTTTCGACGAGACGCCGAGCAACTCTTCCCCATTCCGGAGCATGATCGCTTCGGCTACCTCCTCGGCAGTCGCCGGAGAGTAGTACCCCGCCTCGATCTTCTGTTCGAGCACTCGGGCAACGCCGATCCGCGCCTGCATGGCATTGCCCACGTCGCACCACGGCCACCCTGTATCGGCCCCGTAAGCGAATATCTTGTTGAAGGGAATGCCGTCGAGCCACTCGGACAGGGCGCGCTCGCTGCCGGCCGGATTCAGATTCCAGGCCCAACTCATGTCGGGATAGACGTTGGGGTAGTTCTTGGCAATGGCTCCCAACTCCGACGTCCAGGGCCACGAAGCGTGCAGGATGCAGAATCTCACGCGGCGGTATCTGTCGAAGATCGGCAGCAAATGAGATGCGTTGGCCCCGTCGATCGACCCCCAGTTGATACCGGGACACCCACTGTGCACCTGTACCGGGAGGTCCTCGTCGTGGGCGCGCTCCAGCAGGCAGTGGAACAGGTAGTCCCCCAGCGGTCTTCCTTCCCTCGCGCTCACCGCTCCGCTCTCCTGCTGAATGCCGCCGTAGAAAGCCTTCCGGTAGCGAATCGCATTGAAAGCAGCTTCGGCCTCGTGCCGCGTTGGGTTGCCGACGGACAGGTCTCGCTCATAGCCCATCTTGACCTTGAACGCGGCAAGTCTGACGGCGGCCTTGAACCTGCTGATGGTCTCGTTCACAGCGTCCCCCAGGTCATCAAGGCTGTGAATCGAGGTGCCAGTCGTCCGCTCCAGCGCCTCGACCGGTCTGCCGTCGACCATAGAGAAGAGAGCGTCCATCCGCCAGGTGAAGGAGTAGTAGCCCGGGTACTGCTCACTCGTGTTCGCAGCAGGGCTATCCTCGTGCGTAAAGCCATCGTTGACGACCCATCTCGTGTTGGCCTTCTCACGAAGCAGGTGGTCGTACAGCTGCTCAACAGGACGGCTGCGGATCAGCGACTGAAGCTCCTCTGTGATCTTGCTGAAGTTCTCCGGCGCGTACTCGAGGCCGAACAGCTCCCGGCAGGTCATAACCGTGGCCTGACCATGGCCCGTGGCTCGCACCTTGGGCCAGAGCGCGGCGAAGCGGGCCGCCTCATCTCCCTCAGTCGACGGCCGTGCCCCGGCAGCGGTGATGAAGTCGGCGTTGGCGTAGCTCAGCAAGGTACGAAAATCATAGCCGGGGCCATCCTTGACGAAGGTGTCGAAAGCCTCGTGATGGTTGTGCGAACAGAACAGCGGCTGGTTCATCACGAATTCCCGTATTGATGTAGCCACAGTGCCCTCCCTTGAGGGCCGCGCGTCCCGCGGCCCTCAGGTGATATGCATCTGTCCCGCAGCATCCGGCCTTCGCGATCCCCTGGAGTGTGCGCCCTCCGCTGGAATGAGACCGATCCGGGGGTTGCCGCTTCTGATGCGCGCTGTTGCGTGAAACCGCGGTTTGAGACCGCGGTTGTAGTACCGGCGAGTCAGCAAGGTCTTGATGCAAATCATCAGCGGAGAGAGTGGGATTCGAACCCACGAGACGGGGGTTAGCCGCCTACACGATTTCGAGTCGTGCGCCTTCGACCAACTCGGCCATCTCTCCATCTCCGAGTATACGAGCGGGCCGAGCCGATGTCAATCTGGTCGAAGCTCGACTGGCGAAGGGGCAGCGCGCCTGAGGGTGAGCAGGATGATCTCAGGTGGGCAGTTGATCCGAAGGGGTGGGAAAACCTCCCCCAGCCCCCGGTTGATGAGGAGCCACCGGCCGTCGATCCGGTGCAGGCCCGAAGCATACGCCCGGCCGAGCCGCGACGGCACGTAGATCGGCCCGATCCCAGGGAGCACGACCTGGCCGCCGTGGGTGTGCCCGGCGAGGATCAGCGAGGCGCGGGCCGATAGGGGCTTGCGGATGATGTCGGGCGCGTGACTGAGTAGAATAATGGGCGCGCCTGTGGGTATCCCGTCGAGCGCGGCCGCGAGGTCATCCTCGTTCAAGTAGGAGGCGTCTCCGACTCCGGCCAGGTACATCGTGTCCCCGCCGCGGGAGCGCGTCAGGTGGCTGTTCGTCAGCACCTTCACCCCATAACGGGAGTAGCTCTGCGTGATGGACTCCTCCCCTACCCAGTACTCGTGGTTACCAAGCACTGCCACCGTACCGTCTCCTGCCGGCAGGGCCGCCAGGATGCCGGCCGCGTGCTCCGCGTGGTCGGCGCCGCGGTCGGCGAGGTCGCCGGTGAACACCACGAGATCGGGCTCAATCGAGACCGCCGCACCGAGCCGCGCGACGAGCCCCTCGGCCGACAGGTAGAGGCCCTTGTGAAAATCCGAGAGGTGCAGGATTTGATAGCCGTCGAAGCCCGCGGGCAGCTCCGGGATGGGAATTTCGAGGCGAGTGACCTGCACGTCGCGCGG
The DNA here is from genome assembly GCA_030597345.1 of Bacillota bacterium. GTDB lineage: Bacteria > Armatimonadota > Hebobacteria > Hebobacterales > Hebobacteraceae > JAUVSA01. The sequence continues at coordinate 5,042 of JAUVSA010000077.1, read as the reverse complement.
CCGCGGGCGGAATGCCAGCACCAAACCGAGGCACGTGAGATAGCTAAACATACCTATCGCCCATCCGCTCCCGACCGCGGCCCCAGCCGAGAGGCGCCCGGCGTTGGCAAGCCAGATGACCGCCGACCAGCCCAGCCACGGCAGGAGCAATTCGGCAAGAGCGACGACCGCGCCGACGCAGGCGAGGAGGGCCCGCGGGGCGAAGCTCGCCTGCCGGGCCGACCAGAGCAGCTTGGGGAATTGGACTGCTTTCAGAACGAGCAGAAGAAGTGGAACGCTGGCGACGACGCATAGGCCGCCCTGCCAGAGTGCCGCCGGCCAGGAGAGAGATGCGAGCAGGCGCAGAATAGCAGCGCAGCCAATCTCGTACCAGAGCACCACCAGCGCGAGGGCGGCGAGTTGACCGGCGCCGCGCGGAGCCTTCTGTGATCTAGGCCCGGTCACAGAGACGCCCGCCGCTGATCCAGGCGATGAAGCCCAGCCTCCACCGCATCCTGGACGGCGCGGTGAAACTCGGCCGTGGTGATCGGACGGGCGATGGCGGAGACTTCCCGGGCGAAGGTCGCCTGCCGGGCACGATGCTGCGGACGATACTGAGCCATCACGTTCACGTAGGTGTCCAGGCTGAGGGAGGCCAGAAAGCCCATGACGGCCGCCGTCTTCGCCATCTCCTCCGGGAGCACGAGATGGCGCACGAGCAGGCCGCGGGCAGCGATCCCGTCTGCGTCGGTCTGAAGATCGCCCACCTGGCGGTGCATCTCTGCGAGCGCCTCCCGGCACCGGTCCCAGTAGTCCGCGACGCCGGAGAGCTGCTCGCCGGCGGAATTGTCGCCATACTTCGCGTCCGGCATGTAGATGTCCACGATGCCGTCGAGCAGGCGGAGCACGTCGAGCGACTCGTAGCCGCCGCAGTTGTAGACAATGGGGAGGCGCAGCCCCTGTTCCAAAGCGATCCGCGTCGCCTCAATCAGCATGGGAACCTGATGAGTGGGGGTGACCCAGTTGATGTTGTGGCAGCCGCTCTCCTGAAGCTCCAGCATCATCCGCGCCACCTCATCAAGGGTCATGGGACGCCCCCGGCCGAGGTGCGAGATGTCGTAGTTCTGGCAGAAGATGCACTTCAGATTGCAGTGGGTGAGGAAGATCGTCCCGGAGCCGCGGCGGCCGACGAGTGGCGCTTCCTCTCCGAGGTGAGGACCGTAGCTGGAAACGATGGGATCAGCGCCCACGCCGCAGGCGCCAAGCTCGCCGGACAGGCGGTCCACACCACAGTTGCGAGGGCAGAGACGACAGGCGCGCATGAGCTCGCGCAGCGCGGAGGCCCGCTCTCGCAGTTGCTCTGAACTCATACGGGCGTAAGCCGGGGTGAACTCGATCATCGAGTGGACTCGCTTCGGCTCATGGCGGGACCGACTACCTGTCCTGCAGCCCTGCCCCCCAAAGGGCCGCCACGCTAGCGGACCTTATCGGGCCAGCGAAGGTTCCAACTCGGCAGATCGGCCAGCAGAGTCTCATCGGTGAGGTCGAGGCGAACCGGCGTGACGGAGATGTGGTTCTGCTCGATCGCCTCCCCGTCAGCATCCGGCTGGCCGCCGTGGTCGAGACGATCGCCCGTGAGCCAGTAATAGCTCCCACCGCGCGGGTCGGTGCGCCGCTCGATGCGATTGCTGTACCGGATCCGGCTCTGCCGCGTGTACATCACCCCCCTGATCTCCGAGGAAGGGATGGGAGGAACATTGACGTTGAGGAAGGCGCCCGGCGGCAGGCCGCGCTCCAGCACGGCCCGAGCTAGGTTGTAGGCGAACTCCGCCGCGGGTCGGAAATCGCAGGCCTCGTAGGAGGCAACGCTGATGGCGAAGCTGGGGAGGCCGCAGATGGCCCCTTCGCGGGCAGCGGCAACCGTTCCCGAATACGTCATGTCCACGCCGAGGTTAGGACCCAGGTTGATGCCGGAGATGATGATGTCCGGCCGGCCGCCCAAATGCTCGCTGACGCCAAGAGCTATGCAGTCGGCGGGGAAGCCGTTGATGGCGAAGCCGCGGCCGCCATCGGGCAGCTCTACCGGCATCAGGCGGAGGGGCTTGTGCAGCGTGATGGCGTGGCCGCAAGCGCTGCGAGGCCGCTCGGGAGCGATTGTCAGCACCTCGCCCAGCGGAAGGAGGGCGGCGCGCAGAGCCATCAGCCCCGGGGCGCGAATGCCGTCGTCGTTGGTGATGAGGATCTTCATGTGACAGCGGCTCTTGCGTCCACTTCGTGCGAAGGCGGCGCCGGCCGGAGCGGCCCGTGCTGCCCCAAGGACAGATCTGCCCCCGGCCTCTCGCTCACAGCTCCACGAGCTGGGCCGTGGTCATCCCCTCGCCCTCGAGCAGCTCCTCCATGACGTCCGGCGGGATCGAGTCATCCAGCGCAAGCACCATCACCGCCGGCCCCCCTGGGCCGGGGTCTCTTCGGCCGACGTGCATCCCGGCGATGTTGATGTTATGCCGGCCGAGGATGCTCCCGACCCGGCCGATCATGCCCGGCAGGTCCAAGTGCCTGGCGACCAGCATATACCCGGAGGGTGCGAACTCCAGACGATATTCGTCCATGCGGACGATGCGAGCCTCGCTGCGACCGAAGAGAGTTCCGGCGATTGTGCGCTCCTCCCCGTCGGCGGTGACGCGAGAGGTGACGAGGCTCACGTAGTCCTCCGGCTCCCGGCTGCGCGACTCGACCACGTGCACCCCGCGAGCCTCCGCCACGACCACAGCATTGACCAGATTGACTGGTTCGTCGAGGATCGGCTCCAGCAGTCCCTTCAGAAATGCCCGGGTCAGCAAGCGGGAGTCCTCTTCGCCGAGCTGCCCGGCATAGATCAACTCCACCGATGCTACGGGGCCCGTGGCGAGCTGGCCCTGGAGGCGGCCCATCTTCTCTGCAAGAGGTAGATACGGTTCCAGCGCGCGGAGCGCCTCCGGGCTGACTGGGATCACGTTGACGGCGCTGCGCGCGGGGCGGCCGTCGAGCACGTCCAACACTTGCTGGGCAACGTCCACCGCCACCTTGATCTGCGCCTCGGCTGTCGAAGCGCCGAGGTGGGGAGTGAGAACGACTCCCTCCAATCCGAGAAGTGGACTCTCCGTCGGCGGCTCCGTCTCGAACACGTCGAGGCCGGCGCCGGCGACGCGCCCTTCCTTGACGGCCTCGGCCAGCGCGGCCTCGTCCACGACCGGACCCCGGGAGCAGTTGATGATTCTCACACCGGGCTTCATCTTCGACAGGGCATCCACGCTGATGAGGTGGCGCGTGTCCTTGTTGAGCGGGACATGCAGAGTGATGAAGTCCGAGCGTGCGAAGAGCTCCTCCATCTCCACGATCTCGACGCCGAGCTGTGCGGCTCGCTCGGCAGCGACGAACGGATCGTTCCCGATGATCTTCATGCCGAAGGAGGAAGCGCGGAGCGCGACCTCCCTGCCGATCTTGCCTAGCCCGATCACACCGAGGGTCTTGTTGAGGAGCTCGACGCCGAGAAAGGCGCTCCGCTTCCACTCGCGGGCGGCGACGGAGGCGCTGGCGGCCGGCACGTTGCGCGCCAGGGCCAGCATCAACGCGAGGGTGTGCTCGGCCGCGGCGACGGTGTTTCCCTCGGGCGAGTTGCAGACAACGATGCCGCGCCGAGTCGCCGCTTCGACGTCGATGTTGTCCACGCCCACGCCGGCGCGGCCGATGACCGACAGCTTGGGGGCGGCCTCGATTACGTCCGCCGTGACCTTAGTCGCACTGCGAACCAGGAGGGCATGTGCCCCCCGGATCTCTTGCTTGAGCTCCTCCGGCTGCAGGCCGGTCTTGACCACGAGCTCAACGTCGGAACTCTCCCGCAGACCGGCCAGCCCTTCCTCGGCAAGCTTGTCGCTGACCAGTACCCGCCACTTCCCTTCCGTCCGCGCCATCGCTCAGCCTCCTAGATGGGCGATGGCCGCGGTGGCGCCGGCGGCGGGATCGAGGGACATGCCCAGCTCCTGGAGCGCCATCCCGAGAGCGGCGAGGGTGGCTACGATGTCGGACTCGGAGACGTGGCCGAGGTGCCCGATGCGGAAGATCTCATCCTTCAGCCGCTGCTGGCCGCCGGCAAGCACTACGTTGTGTTTCTGGAGCAATAGCTTCCTCAGTGCGGCGATTTCGATCCCATCCGGCTTGCGAATGGAGGTGACCGCATTGCTGGCGCCGGCCGCGTCAGCGAAGAGCTTGAGGCCGAGCGCTTTGACCCCGGCCCGCACCGCGCCCGCCTGATGGGCGTGACGTGCAAAGCACGCCTGAAGCCCTTCGGCATGGAGGATCCTCAACGCCTCTCGGAGCTGAAAGACCTGGGGGACGGCCGGCGTCCACGGGGTCTGCTTGAGGTCGAGATAGTCCTGCGCCTTGCCCAGATCCCAGTAGAACCGGGGGAGGGTGGCCTTCTCCATCGCCGCCCAGGCGCGGTCGTTTATGGCGATAAACACCAGGCCGGGTGGAATCATGAATGCCTTCTGGGAGCCGGCGACCACGAGGTCGAGGCACCAAGCATCGGTCTGGCAGTCTATGGCGACGAGAGAGCTGATGCCATCGACGCGCAGCAGTGCCCCGTGCTCGCGGACGATGGGGCCGATGGTCGCCAGATCATTGGTCGCCCCGGTCGAGGTCTCGTTGTGGGTAATCAGGACGGCCTTGATCTGCGTCTCTGTATCCGCAGCCAGGCGGGCCCGGATCTTCTCCGGATCGGCGGCCGTACCCCACTCGAAGTTGAGATTCTCGACCTTGATTCCGAATGCCTTGGCCATACTGGCGAAGCGATCCCCGAAGGCGCCGATACTGACGGACAGGACGAGGTCGCCGGGGGAGAGAGTGTTGACGATCGCGGCTTCGAGCCCACCGGTGCCCGAACCGGTGAGGATGAAGACGCGGTGCTGGGTTTGGAAGACCCTCTTCAGGCTTTCTGTGGCTTCCATGAGGGCCTCCCCAAACTCGGGGCCCCGATGGTTGATCATCGGCGCCGCGCCGGCCATCAGCACGGAGTGAGGGACCGG
>JAUVSA010000152.1 GCA_030597345.1 Bacillota bacterium | reverse complement strand
CGCCGGTGGAGCAGTCGGCCGCCGCCAGACCCCAGCGACCGGCGACGCTCGCCACGCTCGCCAGGTAGTTGTTGGATCGCTCCTCCAGCAGGTGATCTTCCACGACCGTGCCCGGGGTGAGGATGCGCGTGACCTCCCGCCGCACCAGACCCTTTGCCTTCGTGGCCTCCTCGACTTGGTCGCAGGTGGCCGCCTTGTGGCCGGCGGCGAGGAGTCTCGCCACATATCGGTCGACAGCGTGGTAGGGAATCCCACACATCGGCGTTCGCCTGCCCTTGCCGAGCTCGCGCGAGGTGAGCACGAGCTCCAGGACCTCGGCGGCGATCTTGGCGTCATCCCCGAACATCTCGTAGAAGTCGCCCAACCGGAAGAGCAGAATGACGTCCTGGTGCTCCCGCTTGATCGCGCGGTATTGTGTGAGCATCGGGGTCAGGTTGTCTTTTTCCATCGCGCTGGGGGAAGAGCTAGATCGGCTCAGCCGAAGCATCGCTGATCACGATGCCGGCCGGCACCTTTGGATAGAAGTAGGTGGACTTCCCAGGCATCCGTTCTCCGGCGCGTGCAGCCGCCATCACATCCGATACTCGAGTCGGCCTGAGGAACAGCGCGAAGTCGTAGTCTCCCCGGTCCACGGCGGCAACCGCCTGCTCCTCGTCGCTGATGTATCTCAGCCGCGCGCCTCGGCAGGCCGTGCCGGTCGTCTGCGCGTCGTGGCTGATGCGGCCGTCTGCGTCCGGCGCCGGGCCCGAGTCCGAGAGGAGCGGATCTATCAAGTATCGATGCAGAATGCTGACGTCCAGCCTCTCAACCACGGACTGAGAAGGGGACCGCACGTCGTCTCGCGCGGTGAGGACATAGTAGCTGCCGTCTCCACAGTAGGCGCCGAAGACGTGTCGGTCGGAGGCTCGGCCTTCGAGCCATGGCTGCCATCCGAGGCTCTTCGGATCGGGTAGGTCCAACCGCTGGACCTCGAAGTGCTCGCCCATGAAGCCCCTCATGGCCTCCTTCCCCTCGTCGCCCGGACAGGCGACGAGCCGGTGAGTGGGAAGGATCTCCAACCCGTCGTCCCTCGCGCTCGTCACCAGCGCCAGCGCGTAATTGAAGCCAGCTTCCCGCGCTGCCTCCGGGCTGGCCTGCCGCATCTCATTACGGAAGGCCAGCGCTGTTTCGAAGCGGTGGTGGCCGTCCGCTATGAACAGCGGGCCGCCGCCGATCGCCGCGCACACGGCCGCCGTGGATGCCTCGTCCCGGAGCGTCCAGACCCTGTGTATCACTCCCGCGGCGTCCTCCGCCACCGCCTCCGGCTCCTCCTCGACCTGCTTCAGCGTCCCGATCAGGCGCGCCTCGGGATCCTCCGCCATCAACAGAATCGGGCTGGTCATTGCCCTACATGCCCTCATCAGCCGCAGGCGATCGGCCTTCGGCTCCGAGAGCGTTCCCTCGTGGGCAAGCACGTGGTGCTCGCCGGCCTCGGGCAGCCTCACCAGCCCGAAGATGCCGCGCCTGCGCAGCGTGCGATCGCCCACGCGGAATTCCTGCTCCAGCAGATAGAGCACCGGGGTCTGCTCCCGCACGAGGACCGACTCATCCAGCCATCCGCGCAAGGCCGCTGCCGCGCGCTGATAGCGGTCACCGCCGTCTTCCGGAAGCTCCACCCGAACGAAGTTGTGCGGGTGGCGCGCGTGCAGCTCCGCCTGCATCGATTCCGAGATGATGTCATAGGGCGGAGCCATCAACTCAGACAGTTCCCGGGGATCGGCAATCCGGTAGCGGATGCCGCGGAACGGCGAGACAATGCTCCCAGCGCTGGGTATGTGTCCACCCTCATTCATCTTCTCATAGGCTCCACATTGCTCCCAATGCTTCGTTCAAGTCCCGAGAGATCGGCCGGAAGAAAATGGTTCGAGGCCGACCCAGTATCCGAAGCGCATGTCAACCATCCCTGTATCCCGCACAGCGGGGGCCCGCACCGCGGAAGAGTTGGTCCGACTATCATCAGGGCGACCAACTGCCGCGCCCCGCCGGGGCGGCGCGGCGACTCGTCGCGCTGGGTCTTCCTGCGGCTCCCGCGCTAGGCGCTCGCGGCCTCCGCCAACTTGCGGCCCAACGCCTGGCAGCTCGCCAGCGCGCCGGCCGAGACACCACCGGAGGCGCCCACGGAATCCGCCGCCTTCTCGAGCTTGAACCACTCCAACGCCTGTTCGAGGCACTTGAGGATGACCTCCGGAGGGCCGCCCGCGCTCCCGAAGGCCACGCCAGGTTTTCCCGCCACCTTCCCCTGACTCGGATAATAGGTGCGATCGAGGAAGTCCTTCAGCCCGCCGGCCATGTAGCCGAAGTAGTCCGCCGAGCCCAGTGCGACAGCGTCACAAGTCAGCAGGTCGTCGATGCTCCCCTCCAGTCCGGTCTTCATCGTTACCTCGGTGCCCGCGACCTCCTTCGCACCCGCCGCCACCGCCTCCGCCATCTTCTTCGTATTCCCGCCCAGCGAATGATACACGATCAGCACTCTGGCCATATTGCGCACCTCCTTCTGTTCAGCGTTTCAGCCTACTCAAGACCCAACGTTTTCTGGCCCGCGGAGGCCTGCCGCGCCGCCCGGAGCGACGGCCTCGGAAAGAACTCGTCGAAACGCGGCCCTATCGCCTCCTGGAGTCGGAGCGCGAAGCGGTACAGCTTGTCCGAGTAATGCGCTCGGTCTTCGTCTCCCGCGTAGTTCTCGGTCAGTTCGAGCGAGCCGTCTGTCCTCTGATAGACAGAGATGTAATCTCCCACCGGGGTCCCCTTGGCGAGCTTCGCAGACCGCCGTTTTGCCGGACTGGAGAACGTTTTCTCGGTTACCCGCTCCCGCCGCGCCAGCTTCTCAATGGCCAGCTCGCCCCCAAGTATCTCCTCCAGCAGCTCGCGATATCTCTGACCCAGTCCGTCCAGGTCATCCTCCAGCATGAGATCCACGGCCTCCGCCAGAAACTCCCGCCCGAACGGCTCGTCGGCCCGGGAGCGAACAGCGCCTCCGCGAAGGAGCTTCCGGCCGTCATATCCCACACACACGTAGTTCTTGACTCTCAGCGAGACCATGGCACGGTAGCGACCGTCGTGCTGCAGCTTGATCTCCTTCGGCAGCGCCGCCCCGATCTCCTCCACATAGGCCAGCTCGGCCTGCTCGTCGCGCACCCCCTCCGGCGGCCGGAAGTAGACGCCATCAGTGTCGATCTCGACCACCTGCCCGCCGCTCTGCTCTATTCGGTCCGCGATCTGCCGGACCAGCTCCTGGCCGCGCCGGGTGACCCGCCCCGCCGCTCCGTAGTCATTGAACAAGAAGCCGCTTCCCAGGTAGCCGTAGAAGGAGTTGATGAGCACCTTGAAGGAGGACTGGATTCCATCCCAGCGGGCCCGGTCGGTCCCACTCGACTCGCGCGCCCGCGCCTTCGCCGCCAGTCGGCGCTTCCTCAGCTCCCCCAGCATGGGAAGAAAGACGCCCAACGTGTCGGCCGCCGGGGCAATGCCTTCGCTCAGCATGATGCTCGGGTACAGGCTCTCCACATCCACTTTCACGATGGGCGAGATCACCCCGTATCGCCGGACCTCGACGTATCCTCCCGGAAAGCTGCGAGCGGACTCCGGCCGGGCGAGCGCCACTCCCCGCCGCAGGTATTCCCGGACCATCAGCGCGTTGATCTTCTCTCCGGTGCCGGAGACGGCGACGTTCTGGTAGCTGTCCGGTATCATCTGCGCCAGGTAGAAGTCCGTGGGCACCACGTGCGCCGCCAGCCGCCCGGTTTCGATCACGTCCTGGCGGTCGTACTTCCGCACCCGATCAGGGTCGTTGACCCACTCGCCCGCCATATCCGTTCGATCTACCTGCGCCCGGTCGGGTTCTGCCAGGCCGAGCTGCTGCACGGCCGGCTTCAGGCCATAGCTCTCCATCTCCGCCGATTGCGCGTCGAAGCGCTGCAGCGCGAGCATGGTGTCGATCACGTGGCGACCCCACACGTACGCGGGAACAAAGGGACGGCTCCGCCCGCCCATGGCGCAGCGGCGCTGCCGGCCGAAACGCACGGCCGATCCATCTCGGCCCCAGTCGAGGGGAATCCCGTGCCGTTGCGCACGGGCAGAGAGAAACGGGAGGTCGAAGTCGAAGATGTTGTGCCCCTCGATAACATCAGGGTCGCGCCCGCGAATTAGTTCGGAGAGGCGGGGGAGGATCTCCGGCTCCTCGCCCTCCAGCAGTTCCACCCACCCGGTGTTGTCTGCCAGCGCGACCAGGATGATGCGCGCCTCGGGGTCAGATGGCGACAGGCTGGTTGTCTCGATGTCGAGCTGGAGCCGGCGCAGGTCATCCATGACCATGCCCTTGAACAACGTCCGGCCGCCTCTCAGCAGATGCTGGCGTATCCGATCGTTGTACGCGAAGTGATCGATACCTGCGTTGACCAATCGCTGTCTGCCTTCCACGAAATCACCCCAGCGCGCGAACTCGGCGAGAAAGGCATATCCTTCGCCCGCCAGCGGCGTCCATTCCGCGCCAGGCAAGTCGGCTTGCTGCTCGGAGACCAGCCATGGGCGCAGCTCGCACCGGTCGGCCGTCACGCCCCCCGGAGTGCGCCGGTAGGTGGTGACCTCTTCCGCATCGGTCTCCACCGCAACGATGCGCTCTGTCGCATCGGCCCCGAAGATGACTTGGTCCAGCTCCTTGCCAATCATGTATTCAGAGGCGGGCATTCCTGGAGCGCCAGCGCCGCCGCGCCAAGCAGGCCCCCGCGTGCCTTCAGTTCTCCCGCCGCGATGCGGAGCCTGCGTGCGCTCTCGGGCACCGCGTATCTTCTCACCGCCTCCCGTACTGGTTTCAGCAGGACCTCTCCTGCCTCGGATACGCCGCCTCCAATGACGACGATTTGCGGATTGATCAAGTTCACCGCTCCCGCAATGCCCTGGCCGAGGTATTCGCCGGCCTGCGCCATGATCCGCGCCGCCAGCGCGTCAGACTTGGCCGCTTCCGCAACATGCTCCGCGGTGAGCCGATCGCGTGGGACCTCTCGCAGCACAGATGCCTCGCCCGCCTCGAGCGCCTCCCGCGCGGCCCGCGCAATGCCCGGCCCCGCGGCAACCGCTTCCAGGCACCCGGCGCGCCCACACCTGCACCGCGGTCCGTCCGGAGCGACCAGCGTGTGCCCGATCTCGCCGGCCATACTGTCCGCCCCTCGATACAGCCGCCCGTTCAGCACCAGCCCTCCCCCGATCCCCGTGCTGACGGTGAGGTAGAGCACGTGCTCGCACCCGCGGGCGGCGCCAAAGATGCTCTCCCCGAGCGCCGCCGCGTTCGCGTCAGTATCGAGCACCGCGGGCATCCCCGCGCGCTCGGCCACCTGATCGCGCAGCGGGACCCCTGCCCACCCGGCCAGATGGTGGCACGTCACTGTCCTGCCCGCGAGGTAGTCAACCGGCCCCCCAAAACTCACCCCGACCGCCTTCAACTCGCCCCACCGTGTTCCCGCCCGCTCGATGGACTTCTTGCT
>JAUVSA010000330.1 GCA_030597345.1 Bacillota bacterium | reverse complement strand
GAGAATGCCGGGCTGCTCCGGCGCGTGGGCCTCCTCGAAATCCCCGTAGGGCCCGGCCGCATGCCAGAGCGCCTCGCCCAGGAGAGTGATGGGCACCGTGTGCTCCGAGCCATCATCCACCGAGATGAAAAGGGTGCAGGGGTTGACAACCGCGATCTGCGCGTGCTCCTGAGGGCCGCCGATGGTCACCATAAAGGAGACCGTGCCCGACTCCGGCACTGTGATCGCGCCGGAGCCGGTGGTAACCACGAACCCGGACGGCGCGGAAATGCGGAGCTGGAGCTCGAGGCTCCGCGTCGCCACGTTGGCGAGGCCGATGGCCAGACGGCGGGGGACGTCGTAGCCGACGGTGGGTCGCCCGTCGTAGTCAATGTGAATCTCGAGCGGCCCTCGCCGGTATGACGTGACATACGGCCCCATGGCGAGTTGTCGAAGCTGCGCGGAGGGCTCAACCGGGGCCAACGTGGAGGCCTCCTCGGATGGTTCCTCGGAGATCTGAACGCGGCCGGCGCATTGCGAGCGGACCACCAGGCGGCCCATCTCACAGGTATGCTCAGCCACCATAGCTCCGCTTCTGGCGGAGGGCAGACCGACCAGACCCCACCCCGCGGACACCTCATCCCGAACGGCATCTCGCCAGTTTGCCGGTATTCCCCCTGCTCCCAGCGTTATGCCCAGCAGCGCGCCCGCAGCCGCACAGGCGACGCCGGTGCTCCATCCACAGTTCGCTGCGGTGAGCAGAGTTTGACCGAACTCGCCTCTGCCGTGAAGCAGGGCCAGCGCGATGAGCCCGGCGCAGATAGTGCTGTCTCTCACGTCTTCCGACGCGTACGCGCGCAGCAGCATATCGCGCGTCCGCGCCCAGTGAGCGTGCTCGCCGTGCCATCGCGCTACATCCCGCACCGCCCGCGCGACCCTCGCCTCCTCCAGCAAGAGAGTGAGCCCCACTTCGATCAGTCGACCGGCTTCGGATTCCACAAAGGCCGCGCTCGCCATCGCGGCAAGCCACATCGCCCCCTCTACCCCGGCGCCCGCGTGGTCCAGCGAAGCGTCCTGCTGAGCATAGGAGGCGGCCCGCTCAGGGTCCCCAGGCGTTACCATCCCCCAGAGCACCGAGCGCGCCAGCCCTCCCGCGCCCTCTCGGAAGGGGTTGTCGAAGGCCCCCGAGATCGGCGACGGCACGTCTCTACAGAAGTTGGCGTAGGCGTACGGATACTCGCCGTGCGCGTGCCTAAGATGCCTGAGCCAAGCGAGTGCCAGCTCCTGCGACCCCAGCTTGGGGCCTGCGCCCTGCAGCGCGCGCAGCCAGGCTAGCTGGAAGTCGATCCCCTCCTGCGCGGGAGCGGCGCAAGGCCCCCCCTGAGGAGAGCGAGCCAGGGCCTCGGGATATCCCGTCACCTCTTGGGTCTGCTTCCGGCCGTCCAGGGGCGCGCCGACTGCGCCGCCGATGAGCTGTCCCAGCCAGCCTCCGTGGACTCTTTCGCGATACTCCGCCTGCGTCAGCGTGACCATTGCACTATCTCGCGCAGGGCATTCTAGCACAAGGCCCCGCAGCGCGTAAACCCGTTGGCCACTGAGGGTGTGACCCCAGATTCTTGGTCTCCCAGAATTGCTGCGCGCCAGCCCATGGCGCGAGTCACCCCGTAGCAGCGACATTCTTGTCGCGATCACCGGTCTTTGAACGAGTCGGCACAAGAATGTGCCTCCTACAGGCCGTGGCTGCAGCCAAAGATAAGGGGCCGCACCCGCCACTGACGGCTGACGGGATCACGGCCGCGCCGATCATTCGCCATCTCCCGGAGCATCTGAGCGCAACTTCCAGGCAGCGCGAAACCAATCCCGTCAGCTCCACGCAGGAGCAGACCGCGGCGCCGAAGAATCACTGGGTCGAGTGATCGACCTGGCGTAGTCTCAGGCAGACAACGCCCGGTTTGGAGATAGGCAGAGAGATGCGAGCCGGAAAGGCCATCATCCGCGGGATCCAAGGCCTCTTGTCGCACACCAACACAGCGTCACGAACAGCGACGCAAGCCCCAGGCACGCCTTGCCCCGAGCACTCCCGCGGCTGCCCAACTCCCCAAAGACCCAGGCGCCGTCTCTTGTCAACCATCTTGCTCGTCGCCGGCGTCGCCCTTGTCGCAGGCATCGCTCACTCGGCCGCCGCGGGCCAGGAGCCGGGACCCTCAGGCGAAGCCGAGGCCATCCCCAAGACCGCCCAGCTCCTGTTCGACCTCTTTCTCCTCTTCCTCTGCGCAAAGATCGCCGGGGAGATTTGCCTCCGCCTCAGACAGCCAGCCGTCGTCGGCG
>JAUVSA010000173.1 GCA_030597345.1 Bacillota bacterium | reverse complement strand
TCGGCTCCGGCACCGTCCTCGACAGCGCTCGATTCCGATACCTCCTCAGCAATCACTGCCGCGTCGATCCACGCAACGTCCACGCCTACGTCATCGGCGAGCACGGCGACTCCGAGGTCGCCTGTTGGAGCATGACTCACATCGCCGGCGTGCCGATGACCGATTACTGCGAGCGCACGTGCCAACACGCTTGCTCCGACGAAGATCGCGCCCGGATCATCGGCGAGGTGCGCGACTCAGCCTACCACGTCATCGAATCCAAGGGGGCCACCTACTACGGCGTCAGCATGGCTCTCGAGCGCATCACCTCCGCCATCCTCCGCGACGAGAGCAGCGTGCTCACTGTTTCCCTCCGCGCCGACGGCCACTACGGCCTCCGGGACGTCTGCCTCAGCCTCCCCGCCGTCGTGAACCGCAATGGCGTCGATCGGGTCATAGAGGCTGCCCTCACCGATGCCGAGCAGGAAGCCCTTCAACACTCGGCAAACGTTCTCAAGGACATCATTGCTGAGGTTCGCCTGTGAGGAATACGGATCACCATGCTGCTTGGTTGCAGGAAACCACGGCTGCCGCCGCCGACGCGCGCAGCCGCCTCCGTTCCCGCTTCCTGCTGCTGCTTGCTGGATTCGTGATCATATGGGCCTTTGGCGAAGGCGTCGCCCTCTGGGGTCATCTGCCCGAGGAGATCCCAACTCACTTCGGCCTCAGCGGCAAGCCCGACGCCTGGAGCAGCAAGAGCATCTTCAGCGTGTTCATGCTCCCGATCACCGCTACTGTTCTCCTGCTGCTGTTTGCCGTGTTCGTCTCAGTGCGCTTCAACCCGCGGTACATCAACGTGCCGCGGAAGGAGTTCTTCCTCACGCTTCCTCCAGCCCTTCAGGACCATGTCATCGCGCCCATTCGTGAGGGCATGGCATGGCTGGGCGCGAGCATCGCAATCGGCTTCTGCCTCATGTGCCGACAAAGCTGGGATGTCGCGCTTGAACGCCGCTCCGCCATGTCTCCCTCCCTCATGCCGATCGCCATTGTTATCGGCACCGCGGCCGTAATCATCGGCACGGTGCACCTCTACCGCAGGATCCGCAATCTGGAGAAGGCATCGTGACGCCCACCATCCATCCCCCTAGTCCTGGGTAGAGCTGACACCATGGCCACAAACCGTCCTGATCTCCTCCTCATGCACCCCCCCGCGGTCTTCGACTTCCGCGAGCGGCCCCTCAACCACTGGATGCTGTCCAAGGCCGTTGACACCAAGCCCGTCTTCGAGTACTACCCCGTCGGCTTCATCGCCATCCTCGACCACCTCGAAGAGCGGGGCCGCTCCGTCCGCCTCGCCAACATGGCCGTCAAGATGCAGGCCCGCCGCTTCGATCCCCGTCGCTTCATCCGCGAGCACGAGCCACTCCTCTTCGGCATCGACCTCCACTGGGTCCAGCACGCCGACGGCGCGCTCAGCCTCGCCCGCCTCTGCAAGGAAGAGCACCCCGACATCCCCGTCGTCCTCGGCGGCATTTCCTCCACCTACTTCTGGAAAGAGCTCATCCAGAACCGCGACGTGGACTTCATCCTCCGCGGCGAGACCACCGAAGAGCCTCTCGCTCAACTGCTCGACTGCCTGGAGCAGAAGCGCGATCCCGCCGACGTCCCCAACCTAATCTGGCGCCGGAGCGGAGAAGCAGTCGAGAACCCCTTCATCCATCGCCCGACACTCCTCACCACCCGCATCGACTACCAGCGCCTCTTCCGGCACTGGCGCCGCACCCGCGACCTCAAAGGCAGCCTGATAACGGGGCAGCACTGGCCCGTCTACTGCGCCAACCTGCTGCTGTTCTGCAAGGGATGTGTGGAGAACTGCGCCATCTGCGGCGGCTCAAACTGGGCCCTCGGCCTCGAGGAAACTCCCCTCTGGGACATAGACGTGCTCGCCGACATGTGTCTCGCCGCTCGCGAGCTAACCAAGTTCCCGATTCGCCTCCCCGGAGACATCCGCCAGGGAGACTGGCGCGGCTTCCTCGCCGCCCTCAAGCGCAGAAACTTCACCCGCGGCATGCACTTCGACATCTTCCAGCCCGGCGACGCCGACTTCTACCGCGCCCTCGCCGACGCCGTGCCCGAACCCCAGGGCGGCATCGGCCCCGTCACCCACGACGAGAAGCTGCGCGCCCTCTACGGCTGGTCATACGATAACCCCACTCTCGAACGCTCCATCGAAGACTTCCTCTCCGTCGGCGGGAAGATGGACCTCTTCTTCTACATCGGCCTCCCCGGCCAGACGAAGGACAGCGCCAAAGAGACCACTGACTACTGCCTTCGTCTGTTGGAACGCTACAGCACGCGCGGCCGCGACAACAAGTTCGACGCCTACGTCTCCGCCCTCGCCCCGTTCATCGACCCCGGCAGCCTCGCCTTCACCTATCCCGAGAAGTACGGCTACCGCCTCCGCGCTCGCACTCTGGCCGAGCACCGCGCCCTCATGCGCCAGCCCGAGTGGTGGGACACCTTCAACTACGAATCTCACGCCATGTCCCGCTTCGACCTCGCCCAGGCCGTCATCGAGGCCGAAGCCCGCGTCACCCGTGCCCGCCGCGATCTGGGGCTGTACCCGCGGCGCTACGCCCGCCGCGACCTCAAACGCCTCGAGCAGGAATCCGCGCGGCTGGAGGACTCACTGCTCGCGGGCGCTTCGCTGTAGGGCGGGCGCGCCTACGCCCGCCGCCCTTTTCCGTTTGGCATCGTGCCCCGCCTCCGCTATCCCGTAGCGAAGGAGCGTGTCTCCTGCCCCAGCCTTGACGTCGCCGGGCCACCCCGCTAGACTCCTACGCCGCGGAGTATAAAGTGACATATCGCACTAACATCCATGGCGGGTACCGGCGCGGCTTCACCCTCGTCGAGCTCATGGTAGTCATCGCCATCGTGAGCGTGCTGGTGGCCATCACGCTACCGGTTGGCGTACGAGCGCGCGAGCTCTCTCGCCGCGCCACCTGCGCCTCCAACCTCCGCCAGATCGGAATCGCCTTCTCCATGTACCTGGCCGATTGGGACGGCGCCTTCCCCAACACCGGCGACCCGTACCTCTGGATGGGCCGGCGCTGGCGCTGGACCATCGAGCCCTACCTCGGCTCCGCCCTCCGCCGCGATCCGACCGACGCCGAGAACCCCATGCGCTCGGCTCGCACTCCCAGCTTCCTGCTCTGCCCCAGCGATCCCCAGGCGCCGGAGAAATGGGACGCCACCTCCTATGGCTACTCGGCCGCCTTCTACCACTCTCCCGGCCAGATCGCCGCCATGACAACCGAGGACCTCTGGCAGTACGACCGGTTCCCCTGTATCACCCAGCGGGAATCATCCGTCCGCTACCCAAGCCAGAAAGTGCTCGTCACCGAGTGGCTCACCAACCATGAAACGGTCAGCGTCGCGTGGTGGGGCTGGCAGGGAGCGCGGAACTACCTATTCGTGGACGGCCACGTCCGCTACCTCCCCGCCTCTCGCATCAACCCCGCCGGCAACGGCTTCCCCGACCCCAACCTCACCCTCGGCGGCATAACCGGCAAAGACATCGACTGACACACCGAAGTTAGCAGGAGGCCTGTCTCCCGCCCGGCGGGTTACCGCCGGGCGACATCCGCGTTCATCCGCGTTCATCGGTGGATTGCTTGATCTGCCTCTGCCGCCAGAACGAATAGATCGCCGGTACGATCTCCAGCGTCAGGATCGTCGAAGTTATCAGCCCGCCGATCATCGGCGCGGCAATCCGCCGCATCACATCCGCGCCTGACCCCTGCACCCACATCAGCGGGAGCAGGCCCAGCAGCGTGGTTGTCACGGTCATGATCTTGGGCCGGACTCGTTGCACCGCCCCGTCGGTGATTGCCGCAAACAAGTCCTCCATGTTCTGCATTCGGCCCTCTTCCCGGTAGCGATGGAAGGCCTCGTCCAAATACACGATCATGATGACCCCGGTTTCCGCCGCTAACCCAGAGAGGGCGATGATGCCGACCCACACCGCTGCCGAGAAGTTGTAACCCAGCAAATAGATTGCCCACAGGCTGCCCGTGGCGGCAAACGGCAGCGACAGCATCACGATAGCCGTCTGCCCTATCGATCGGAAGTTCAGGTACAGCATGACCACTATCAACAGCAGCGTCAGCGGAACCACCAGCGTCAGCCGCTTGCGCATCCGCTCCATGTACTCGTACTGCCCCGTCCACTGCAGGTAATAGCCGGACGGCAATGCGACTCCTTCAGTCACGGCCTTCTGTGCGTCCTTCACATAGCTCCCCATGTCGCGGCCACGGACATACACGAATACCCACCCGGTGAGAGAGCCGTTCTCATCCCGTATCACCGGCGGCCCCGTTGTCACGCGTATGTCCGCGAGCTGCGCCATGGGCACCTGCGCGCCGCTCGGAGTCGCCACCAGCACCCGCATCAGCTCATCGATATCGTCCCTCAGTTCTCGCGGGTATCTCACATTGATGGTGTAACGTTCCCGCCCCTCCACGGTCGTGTCTATGTTCATCCCCCCGACTGCCGTCTGCACCAGGGCGAGCACGTCCTCCACCCCAAGCCCATACCGCGCCGCCTCCGCGCGCCTCGGGGTGATGTCCAAGAAAGATCCCCCCGTCACCCGCTCCGCGTACACGTCCTCCGTCCCCTCCACGCCGCGCAGCGTCATCTCGATATGCTCGCCGATCCCCTCGATCGTCCCCAGGTCGGGCCCGAATATCTTGATCCCCACCGGGGAACGAATCCCGGTCGTCAGCATATCTATCCGCGTCTTGATCGGCCACTGCAGCCCGCCTTTGGTGACGCCCGGCAGGTAGAGCGCGTGCTGCATCTCTCGCAGCAGCTTCTCCCAGGTCATCCCCTCCCGCCACTCGCTCTCCGGCTT
>JAUVSA010000222.1 GCA_030597345.1 Bacillota bacterium | reverse complement strand
GAATGGCTGATAAGCTGCAAGGTTGGACGATCGCTGCCAGTACTCGGGAGAGGACAGCAGGAACAGCCCCGCGATGGCTCCCGCCCATGGCATGCCGGTGATGCGCCAGCCGACGACCACCACCAAGATGAGAACCAAAGCGCCGAACAGCGCCGGCACGACGGTGGCAAACTCAGGGTGGCCGATGCTGAAGAACGGGGCGTAGAGCGCCACCTGAATAGGCGGAGCCAGCATCTCGATCCACTGGTGCACCCCGCTGACGGCGGCGTTAGCGGTCGAGAGGGCAGCTCCCTCGTCAGCAGTAATGGGGGGCCGCGTCGCGCCCAAGATTAGACCCATGGCCGCCATGATGGCCACGCCGCCGGCGAGCGCTACTCCCAAGGAAGTGAAGATGGCCGCCCCAAGGCGACCATACTTCCACCCCGTCCGCTCAGCGAAAGAGCGCATGGCCACAGAACCCAGGCACATGACGGCGCCTCCCGCGACGCTCGCGTCTAGAGTGCTGTCCCCCGCCGGAGGGTCGGCAGCGTCGCCCGGCGGCGCGACCAGCCTTCCTGCCCAGTCCTGCGGACGTCGCACAGTCCGGTTGCTCCTCATGCGCTCAGGTTTTCCCATTTCGAAAGCATCGGCATTCCTTGGCCCCTTAGAATCCAAACCCGTCACTGAAGTGGGTCAAGACTGGCCCGGACAGGTTCACTCTTGGCGGCGACGTGCATCGTCCCGGCCGCGCAGACTTCGGTTTCAGGCAGCACATACACCCTGTCATGCACCTTCACCAGCTCCGGGTTCTCCACCCGTCTCGTGGTATAGACGATGCTCACGCCACGCTCCCGCAGCCAGTCGGCGTCCGGCACGCCGTCACGCAGCACCAGCTTGGCCTCGTCCACCTCGGCGGGCCGCACAGGAGCGGCCGTTGTCGGAATCGCTGCATAGACGTGCCTCCCGGTGATGGCCGCAAAGGCTCTGCCAAACTGGGGCTCCGTTAGCGCGCGCTCGTAGCCCGTGCAGAGATGGTCACGCATCCACACGAAGTCCTCATACTGCGTGTCGCCTATGCGGTGGTAATACTGCTCTTCGTACCGGCTCTCAAGGCTCAGCCCCAGCGACGGCAGCATGACGGCGACAAGCACCAGCCCTGCCGCGGCGAATGATGCTCCGCCCGCCCATCTGAGGCTGAGCACCTTGGCAAGCCATCTCCGCACGTCCGACGTCGCCAGGCCCGCGATCAGCAACAGCAGTAGCGAGAGGTAGAGGATGCTCCGCGAGTAAAGGGCGGCGTTTCCCACCCCGAACTGGTAGTGCAGAAACGCGTACGCGGCCACCAGAACCGTTGTCACCAGCAGCGCGCGATCGGCCCGTCACCCGCGCCTCGCCAGCAGCACCAGCCCGAGGACGAAAAGAGCGTAGGGAACATAGCCGAACCGCGGGATTATGCCTCCCGGGGCTACTAGTGGCTCTTGCGGAAGTGGCTCGGCCACCGCCGCTCCCACCAGCCAGTTGTTGTACGCCAGGAGCGGCAGCGAGGACAGCGCGACCACCCCTAGCACCGCGGCCAGATGAGCCAGCGCCCGCCGCCTCACAGGGCGCCGGGTCAGGGCGCGACGCAGCGTCTGGAAGACCCCGTACACCGCGATGATGAGACCAGCAAACACAGCCGTGGGGACATGAGCGATGAACAGGAAGGAAAGAAGCACGAGCAGAACCAGGGGCAGCCCCTTGGAGGCCCAATAGTTGCTCACCAGGAACAGGACCAGCGGGACGAAGAACAGCCCAAGCGCCACGGGAACCACGAGGGCCGGGCCGAGGAAACGCACTGTCGTGGGAACGAGCGAGGCAAACAGGGCGGCCTCAAGCCCGAAGCCGCGTCGATTCCCGAATATGTAAGCGCTGAAAGCGGCCAGCGCAAAGACCGCCGACGGAAGATACCGAAACATGTCCAACCAGGGAAGCCCCGTCAGAAGCTGGAACTCCGCGAGGAAGAGATGATAACCCACCTCAAAGTGAGGCGAGGATCTGGTCTCCTCTGTGACCGGGTCGGCCCTGTCCTCCCCCGTCACCGGGTCAAAGAAGGGGATCGTTCCCTCCGTGACGATGGTGCGGGCCTCGGCAAAGTGCGTCCACTCGTCCGTGTGCAGGGGATATGAATAGTCAAGGCGCGGGATCAGACTGGTGTAGAAGGCAAACCCCATGATCATCCCCAGCGCTAGGAGCCCTGCTACACCCCCCGCGCTCACGGCCCAAATCGGCTTGCGGGGATGCGGTGCCCGGACCCGAAACGATCTCCGCCAAAGGGCGGCCAGCGTCCCCAGCAGCACCAGAGCGAGGATAAGGACGAGCGTGGTCCTGACATCGACGGGAATGCCCAGGAGGAGGTTGAGCAGGAACAGACCGAGCGGCACCAGCGCGATGCTGAGGGCCGCGCTGAGGCCTAACCTCTCCAGTACGGACAGCCTGTCCCGAGCCAGTAGCGCGTAAGTCCAGGGCAGGCCGGGGACAAGAAAGACCAACGAGACGCCCGCGGCGACCCGAAGAGGGACAAAGATAGCTTCCAAGGCTTCGCCTCCGCCTATAGGACGCAATCGGTATCCTGATGTTACATGTGATTCCCAGAGCTTCTGTGAAGAAACGCCCACCCTCGCCCGTAGGACGTAGATTCGCCCTAGACGGGGCCAAGTCCGGCGTCGCGGGAAGAGTCTACTGCCCCGGCCCGGGCGGCGACCGGGTTCAACTCTCCCCAGCCGTGCAGGCCGCCGTCGGCCGGCACCGCGCCGGCGTGGCTGGCCCGCCACAACGTCTTGCGGCTCACCCCAGCCCGCCGCCGCCGACCAGCCTGCCTCCGCTCATGTGCCAAAGTGGGCCGTTACGTCAATAACTCTCCCAATCGCATGTAACATTCGTACATCAATCGCGTCCATTGATAGTGAAAAACGTAAATGATCCGTGAAGGGAGGTGGTCGCCCGAAGAACGGACGACTCGTGCACCATTCACTCCGGCCAACGGGGAAGGTACCAAACGGGTAAGTCTTGAGGAACATCTACCTCAAACCTAAGGCACCTAAAGGAGGAACGCTGAATGCGTGGTAGACTGACAAGGCTGTTCCGCAGCCTGCACAAGAGAGAGGAAGGCATCACCGGCCTGGAGACGGCCATCATCCTCATCGCCTTCGTCATCGTCGCCTCCGTGTTCGCCTTCGTAGTCCTGAGCACAGGTCTGTTCAGCGCCGAGCGCGGCAAGGAGACCGTCTTCGCCGGCCTGGAGAAGGCCCGCGGCAACCTTGAGGTCCGCGGCGCCCTTACCGTCAGCGATCTCGACACCAACGGTACCATCGACAGCGCGGACGCCATCCAGTTCAACGTGGGCCTCGCCGCCGGCGGCTTCCCCATCAGCCTAAACCCGGCGGCCTACACGCTGGAAGGACGGTGATGACCGAATGCAGACGAACGCTCCCGTGCTCACCCAGGAAGGCCGTGCTTCGCCAGGGAGAACCACAACAACCGCTATCTTCGTGGGCCACGCTCGCCTGCCCCAGATCTTCGCACCGCACGACTCCTCTTCCGTCGTCTCGATAGAGCTGGAGGCGGACATACCCAGCGGAACCATCCTGGCCACCTCTGTGAAAGGCGTTCTACCCCTGGCGGCCAGACTTATCGACGAGCTGCTCACCGGTCGAAAGATGGGCGACGGGCCTCAGGAAGCGGTAGAAGAGGTTACGCAGCGCTATGTCTGCCCGTCCCACAAGGCCCTGTGCGCGGCTGTGGCCGGTGCCTATCACGCATACTACCGTTACCAGCAAGAGCGGCTTCCTTCCTCCTAAGCTCTTGCCCGGTCGCCGCAATTCTCAGCGATAGCCTCCCAACAAGCCCTTGCCCTGTGCAAGGCAAGGGCACTATGTTATTTCAAGGCTCCGCCTTGAGGAGTTCGACCTCGTCGTCCAGGCGAAGAGGACACGGAGGACAAGCTCGAAGAGCCCGAGCCCGACGGCGACGGCGACCTGTCCCCCAACGGCAAGGCCTCCCGCAAACGCAAGGGCAAGGGCAAAGCGCTCCCGGACGCCCCTCTTGGGGCTGCCGGG
>JAUVSA010000225.1 GCA_030597345.1 Bacillota bacterium | reverse complement strand
GGGAAATGATTCGCGACATAGCGCGCCGCCTCGCGGGAGACCGTCACGCGGCGCGCGAGGCGGCCCAGACTGCGGCTCAGCCAGGGCGCGAAACGCTGGTAGCCCCAATGGGGTCGTTCGCCGCCCGTGTGGAACGTGCCGACCTTCAGTCCCGGTAGATGATGAAGGGCCCATAGCGGGAGCAGCGGTTCCAACGGCGATTGAATGTGGAACACATCGGGCGCGCGGATCAGCATATCGCGGAGCCGCCGGCCCCACGCCAGTCCGAAGGTGACGCACGCACGGCCGCCGTTCGACGGCACCCGCACCGTGCGACCGAGGCGAATCACCTCGACGCCCGGTGGATCCGGCTCGTGAGGGTAGCCGTTGCGGAATGGCTTGCCTGTCAGGATGCTGACGCGATGGCCCCGCTGGGAGAGACCGGCGGCGAGGTGCCAGACGTGTTCGCTGATCCCTCCGTGGTAGGGGAGGTAGGACTGGCTGACCAGACAGACATGCAGGGCGCTGCCCGCGGAAACCACGGCGTCCTCCTTTGAATCGACCGGCGTCCCGATGCCCCGCCAGCCTATGGGGTTGCCCCCTCATACGCAAGATGCCCCCGGATCACCGATCCGCCAGATCTCCTCCAAGCGAACGGTCCGTGGGGCGGGCCGCCTGCCTGCCAGCACGCCGTCCCACAGGATCCGGTTGCTGAAAGTGCCTGCGGTCTCTGTACATGAGGCTCCGAGCGCCTTGTCTATTGAACACGTGTACTTGGAGGAGGATTGAATCTTGCCCGGATGCCCTTTGCGTGCATCCACGCGGCGTGGTATCCTTATATCGGCAGTCAGATTAGGGTTCGTGTTCACATGCGGGTCATACACATGACCGCGCGTCAGCTTTTGTCGGTCTGGCAGTGCGACTACTGCAACTGAAGGAGTATGCAATGAGACATCTTTGGATGGTCCTCGGCTTCATGGTGGCCATCGGCCTGTGTGCCGGTTCCGCGTCGGCGGAGAAGGTCCTGGAAGCTAAGGACTGGCACTACGATCTCAGCGGCGTTCGCGAGATCGTCGAAGAGGTCGAGCCCAATGATCAGTGCCCCGGTCAGGTGATCGTGTGCGGCGACATGGTTCAGCCCGCATACATCATCCCGGCTGATGAGCAGGATTGGTTCCAGATCTACGCCGCGGAGGGTGCAGTCATCACCGTCGGAACGGATGAGTGGGATGCTCCCAATGACGTCTACGACACCCGGCTCTGGGTCTACGCAGATGACTGCGTGACCGAGCTGGCCTACGACGACGACGGCGGTCCTGGCTACTACTCTCTGCTCAGCTTCGAGGCGCCCTACAGCGGTGACTACAACATTCTCGTCGAGTCGTACTACGGCTACTACGAAGGCGGCTACATCATGTTCACAGAGTGTAGCGAGCCGCAGGAACCGCCGGAGAACGACCTGTGCGAGGGTGCGTTTGTGATCGAGCGCTGCACGACGGGCGTGATCGAGGCTGATCTGGCTTGGGCTACCAATGACTATGATCCTGCGATTCCGGGTCCGAGCTGCACGGGTTACCCGGCGGCTGGACGCGACGTCACCTACGTCATGGATCTCGTCGCTGGCGACATGGTCGATATGTTCTACTATGGCGGTTGGGATGAGTCGTTCTATATCGTGACCGACTGCAGCGACATGACCACCTGTGTCATCGGTGCCGACGACACCGTTGGCACTGGCGAGACCATTGTGTGGACGGCTCTGGAAACTGGCACCTACTACGTGATCTGCGATGCCTATGGCACGGATGCAGGTAGTACGTTCACGCTGACGTACACCATTGAGTGCCCGACGGCGTCGGAGGAGACTACGTGGGGCCAGATGAAGAGCCGCTTCCGGTAGAATGGTCCGTGTCTAGTGGGCCGAGCTTGGCCCTCCGAACTGCCAATTGGAATGTCGAGAACTCCCGGTTTTCTGAATCGGGAGTTCTCTCTTTGCTAGGCGAACCACACCCTCGATGATCTGCTGCCGCCCGACGGCATAGGTGCTCACGGCGTCCTCCCTGCCTCTGTCTCCTCGGCTGGCCTCTCGTCCGTCATGCGCATGAAGCCCCTGCCGATGCGCAGGGCCAGAACGATCCAGACGACCACCAGTACTATGTTGAACAGGGCGAAGTGTTTCGTCCGGAAAGCCAGATACTGCGTGCCCAGGAAAACCAGCAGGGCCGAGAGCACATCGCCGGCGCGGACGAAGATGGTGTCGATGGCCTGTTTGGCCTTGTACTTCTGCTCACGGGTCGTGGGCAGGAAGAGCACCCCCTTGAGCGTGTTCATGAGGGAATAGTCCGTGGCGTTCTCGGCCGTCTTGGTCCAGCGGATGAACGCGAGAACGGGGAAGAAGGCGGCCAGGGCGTAGCCCCCCAGGGCAATGCAGGGGGGGGTGAGCAGGGCAAAGCGCCCTCCCAGGTACTTGATGATGCGGGAGACCAGGAACAGCTGCAGCACGAGGGCCGTCACGTTGACGACGCCGAAGAAGTCGGCGTAGAACTTGCCGATATAGTTGCTCACGAACTCCTCGTGAGCCTCCTTGGCGCCCCGGTCCGGCGCGTCGGTGGATCTTTCCTCCTGGGGGTATCCAGCCGAGACCGCCGCCGTGACGGCCGCACTGCGGACCACACTGCCGAGGATGTACTCGCCGTTGGTGTTCACCCAGTTGAGGAAGAGGATCAGGAAAGCGATGGCCAGGAGGTAGGGGTTGCGGAAGATCAACCGGTAGGGGCTCTCGCCCCCCATGGGCTTCTCGCCGGCACCTTCCCCCGGCGCGCCTGCCGCCTCGCCACCGTCGCCCAGCCCGTTTCCCTCGCGGGTCTCCGCCGCGGGGGGGCTGGCGGGAGCCGTCTCACGCGAGCGGCGCGACTCCCGGCTGTCCACCCAGTTGGTGAAGACAAGGCTGAGCAGGAGCACGGCCCCCGCCACGAGGAGGGAGGCGAAGAGGCCGATGGATTCGATGAGCTGGCTCACGAGTGGTGGTCCCGAAGACCGCCCCCAGGGAGGCGCCGAAGGCCACGATGGCGAAGAGGCGCTTGCCCTGCTCGGGCGGGTAGAGATCGTTGGCGAAGGACCAGAACTGGGCCACGAGGGAGACGCTGAAGATTCCGATCCAGAGGAAGAAGGGCACGTCCAAGGGCACCTGGGCCTGGCCCAGCAGGTAGAAGACCACGAGGCAGGCCGCGAAGAACAGGGTGACGATGTTGAGGAGGCGGCGGCGCGACAGGCGGGCGACCAGCTTGCCGTAGAGGGGCACCGTGAAGAGCAACAGGAAAGTCTGGCCGGCGGACATGTAGGACTTGAGCTCGGCGCCGCCGGGGGAGGCCAGGATCAGGGCCTCGCGCACGGGCTTCATGATGTAATAGGAAGTCAGGATGAGGAAGATGTTCGCCGTGAGCAGCAGGGCGGTCAGGCCCTCGCCCCCGCGCACCTCAGCGAAGAATCCGAGGAAGCGTTCTAGGATGCTCTTTGGGCGCCCGCCTGTCATGGTTCACCCCGCTGCGGTCAACGATCCACGGCCACGACGCGGCCGCTGCCGGATGCGATGTAGACTCGCACCGATTCACTCCAGCCTTGGCCGCGATCCACCTGGCACTCCATTTCCAGGAATCGCCCGTCGCCGTCCGTCGCCGTCTGGATCTCCGGCCAGTGCCGGAGCGAGACGCGGGTCCCAGTCATCTCCCGCCAATCGCCGCGTTCCGCGACATTGCGCGCGGCGTCCACCTGCGCCGGACGCACTCGGTAGCGGCTCTCCTCCGCCGGATAGACGCTCCGCTCTACGCCGAGGTCGTGGAAGCTCAGTTCGCCCGACTCGTAGTGGAAGAAGTCGAGGGGGGCCGCGCGGTCGAAGGCGTAGCGGGCGATCTTGTCGCGCCTCTCAGCGAGAACCCGCGCCACGTAGGCGGCGGCGTCGGGATTCCGGTAGCCCGCCGCGTCGCAGAGGGCCGCGAGCTGCGCGTCGCGGAAGGCCGAGATGATCTTGGCTGCCCAGTAGG
>JAUVSA010000089.1 GCA_030597345.1 Bacillota bacterium | reverse complement strand
ATGGGGCGCACACGCGAGGGTTTGGCCGACAGAGTCTGGTCCAATAGGCTGCAGGATCTTCAGGACGGATTGCGCCGCTCGTACGGCATACCCGTCCTCTTCGTAGACACGTCCGGGCGGCCGCTTACCGCCTGCGAGGACCTCTCCAACTTCTGCCGCCGCTTCACGCGCGCCGTCCCTTTCTGCCGCCCCTGCCTGGAATGCGGCCGCGCCGAAGAGACGCAAGAAGTGGCGGACTCGAGCGCGGCGGGGCTGAGATTGGCGCCTCTTGTGCACGCCTGTCCGCTGGGGATGCTCGATATCTCCGTGCCGATTCTCTCCGCCGGAGAGATCATCGGCTATCTGATCACCGCGCAAGTCAATGTGGCGGACCGGGTGGACGGCATCGACGAGCACGCCCCCGACTCGGTGACGCGGGAGGCCGAGGAGTACGCGGTGTTGCTTTCGCGCCTGCCGAGATGCTCGCGGGCGGAGCTGGAATCAGCGGGCACAGGCCTCGCCGCGATGGCCTGGCTGACGGGCGAGCTCGCCGCGGCCCGGCGGCGGAACCTGCGCCTCTCAGAAAAAGTCCGGGAGCAGAGCCGCTGGATTCAGGAGCGGGCATTGAACGACGCCGTAACCGGCCTGGCCAATCGCCGTCGATTCTGCGAGACACTGGAGGCGGAAACAGCCCGCGCCCGACGGTACCGCAGGAACCTCTCCGTCGCGGTGCTCGATATCGGAGGTTTCCGCAGGCTGAACGAGGAGTTCGGACACGATGTCGGCGACGCCGTGCTGCGCGCCGTGGCTCACTGCCTTTCCTCCAACCTGCGGCAGACCGACCTCGTAGGTCGCATCGGGGGAGACGAGTTTGGCGTCTTGCTCCCCGAGACGGCGCACAACGAGGCAATGATCGCGTTGACGAGAGTGAAGACCACCATCGAAGATCTGAACGCCTCCGGTGAGCTGCCCGTGGAGGTGCACGTCGCGGTGGGGCTGGTCGACGAGGTCGCCGAGGCCGAGGAAATGCTGGCCGCGGCATTGGCCAGCGCTCGCGAATCGGCTCAAGTCGGAAGTCTGGTCTAGCAGCAGCGCGGGCGCTATAGTCCGGACCGGGACAGGCGGCGCTCGCAGTGGCGCCAGATGACCTCACTGACCCGGGGGAAGCGCGGCCGGCGCCGGAAGGTGAGCATGTGGCTGACGAAGTCCGCCGGCGCTTCGCCCGGCAGCGCGCGACGCCGAGACTTCCGCTGCGCCGCCAGCACGATTATTTCTGCGGCCTCCTCCGATGTCAGCTCGGCCGTGTTGAGCGTCACGTCGTAGTGGCAGGCCGCGTCGAGGTCGGCCTGGAATGCCTGCCGCACGAAACGGGCCCGCGCCGCATCGCTCCTCCTGAGTATGCGCTCGGCCTCCGAACGAGCGAGGCCCCTGCGCTGAACCAATCGTGCGACGCGGCAGGGCATCGGCGCGGCGACACGCACGTGAAGCGTGCCGGGATCGGTGAGGACGAAGGCGGCCCCCCGCCCCATGATGAGGAGGTTGTCCTCTCGCTCGAGCGTCAGCAGCGTGTGCACGAGGCGGCGAAGATACACGTCGTGGCTCATCGACGTGCGCCACTCAGCGATAAGCGCCTCGACCGGCCCGAGAACCACCTCGTCGAACAGCGCCAGGTGAGCGATCGGAAGCCCTTCTCGCTCGGCGATCTGCTCCACGATGTCTCGGTCCGCGATTCGCAGCTGCAGGCGCTCGAGCACCTGCCGGGCGATCTCCTCGCCTCCACATTCGGCTTGTCGAGAGAGCGTTATTACCATCGTCCCCGCTCCCGAGACACGTTCCCTTCCCCAAACAGCAGATTTCGCCGCTCGGCCGATTCTCTCCTTGGCCTCCCCGATCCACCCCTGTTGCGAGTTGCTC
Source organism: Bacillota bacterium (assembly GCA_030597345.1). Classification (GTDB taxonomy): domain Bacteria; phylum Armatimonadota; class Hebobacteria; order Hebobacterales; family Hebobacteraceae; genus JAUVSA01. The sequence continues at coordinate 6,303 of JAUVSA010000089.1, read as the reverse complement.
CAAACGCCGCCCCCGAGGCGCTGACAGGCGCTGCGGCCGCGCCGCGGCCGCTCTAGTCAGTCTCTTCCTGGCTTCCCTCGTACTCCCCCTCGTATTCCGTCCCAGATCCTTCTTCGTCCCACTGCGACTGCGCCTCGTCAGACTCCTCTTCAGACTCCTCCCAGTACCCCTCCTCGTAACCCTCTTCGTACCCTTGCTCGGACTCCTGCCACTCCTCTTCCCCGTAGCCCTCCTCTGCGGCTGCTTCCGCCTCCTCTTGCCGTACCCACTCCTCCTCGGCCGCGGCCGCTGCCCTGGCGGCATCAAGGTAGCGCAGGCGCGTCACCGCCCTGGCTCCGGCCGGCTCCAGGGCGAGAGCGGCGTAGACCCACTCCCGCGCGGCATCCATCTGTCCCAGGATCGCGTGCGCGTCGCTCAACAGCAGTCCGGCCTGCACCTTTTCCTCCGGCGTCAGCGGCCCCTCGCCCGCCCATGCCTTCTTCAGGATCCCTATCGCTGCCACCGGGCGCTCGTAGTCCCCGAGTGCGGCCGCATAGTCGAGCAGGTAGTCGCCTCGGGTCGGCGCCAGCTCAGTCACCTTCAGGAAGGCGGCGAGTCCCTCTTCCGGAGTGTCGGCCGGCCCCTGTGCCACGCGGGACACAGTCTGCGTAGTGCTGCCGCGTACAGGATCGGAGGTGATGATCTGCGCTTCGACAACGCGATACCCATACAGCAGCCAGCTTCCCAGCAGATAGTGCGCCTCCGGCAAGTCGGGATGCGCGGCAACTGCTTCTCGTGCCGCCTCGAGTCCGCGCCCGGCCAATGTGCGGACCTCCTCGTACTCGTCCGGCGTCCCTCGCCGCATGCTCAGCGCGGCCCCCAGCGCGGTGTTGCGTTCGAACTCGCGCATCTGCTCTGTCAGGTCGATAGCCGGCCCCGTCGCGGTTTCCGCGGACCAGCAGAAACACACACACACCAAGAGCAGCACAGTCGTCCAGCACGCTGTCCTCATGAGTGAGACACCTCCCGGTGATCGAGATTCCTTGCTCCGGCGGAAGCCCCCGCCCGTGCCGTTGAGGTACTGCGAGGCCGGCCGGGTCTCCTTCTCCTGTCGCCCCCAGGGCCGAGAATGTGCGGCAGGACCGCTTCTGCGCCGCGCGCTCACGCCCCATGCCTGCGATCTTGGTGCTCCCGATGTGGCACGACGTGAATCAGCTCGTCCGTGCGGCACGGCCTGCTCTCGGCCTGGATGGTCGTCTCGGTGATGCCAAACCGCACCCTCAGATCTCCGTTTATCGCTCGCACGATCTCGTCTCGCGCCGGCGCGGGTTGGTCACCGACGGTGACGTGGACGCTCAGGGCCAGGATGTCCGAGCAGATAGTCCAGATATGCAGGTCGTGGAGATTCTCCACACCCGGCGTCTCTCTGATCGTCGCCGCCACTGCGTTGAGGTCTATCCCGCGAGGCACACCTTCCAGCAATACATGAGCAGTGTCCAGCAGCAGGCGGACGGACCCGGCCAGCACGGCAACAGCGATCACCAGAGCGATGATCGGGTCAACGATATACCAGCCTGTCGGGAGCATGATGAGAGCGGCGACAACGACCCCGACGCTGCCGCCGAGGTCCGCCAACACGTGCAGGTAGGCGCTGCGCACATTGAGGTTATCATGCGCATGCCCCCGCAGGCGGAAGGCGATGATACCGTTGGCGATCAGCCCCGCCACCGCGACAGCAAGCATACCGCTGACCCGCACCTCCTGCGGGTCCTGCAGTCTCTCATAGGCCGCGTGCAGCAGCCAAGCCGAGATTCCAAGGAGCAAAATGCCGTTGACCATTGCCGCCAGGATCTCGCCCCGGTGCCACCCGTACGTGTGCTCCTTCGTGACCGGCCGGGAGGCGAGCACGACTGCGCCCAGGCTGAGGGCAAGGGATATGAGGTCCGTGAACACGTGCGCGGCATCGCTCAGCAGCGCCAGGCTGTGCGCCCAGAACCCCCCGATCAGCTCCGCGATCAGCACCACCGCCGTCAGCACCACCGCGAAGGCGAGCCTGCCCTTCACCGGCGCGGCGCCCCCCGCGGCCGAATGCTCGTGAGTATGGATCTCAGCACTGGCGGGCATGTTTCGCGCTTCCTTTAGAGCGCATTTCACAACTCTCACTCGCCTGGCTGTCCGTTAGAGACGCCGGCATGAAATGCGCCTGCTGGAGCCTGGCGACTTGTGCTGCTGTTTCATAACCTCAGGCAGCACAAGCTGCCAGACTCCACATGGAGGTTATGAAACAGCTTCTAGTGTGCCGTCCCAGTGTTAGCTGCGGAAATACAGTACGTGGCACAGGACGGCACGAGCCCACGACAAGCTCATAGCGTCCGTTCTGTGATTATCCGCGGATAACAATATCAGGAAGCTGTTCCTGGGACACGACACTAGTGAAGCGCATCCCCCATGAGGAGCTTGAGCGCCAGGAAGACCAGACCTCCGGCGATTACCGTGGCCGTGATCGGCCAGCCTTCGCCCTCGTTGACCTCGGGTATGAGGTCCGACGCGGCCACGTGGATCAAGGTCCCGGCCGAGATCGGAATAGCGTAAGGGGCCACCGGCCCGGCGGCGGAGAGGACGATGCTCCCGACGATGGTGCCCACTCCGAGCAGCACTGACCCCGCGAAGGCGCGCAGCCGCGTCGCCCCGCCTGCAAGCAGCACCGCGCTCACGGCGAAGCCGGCCGGCACCTTGTGGAGGATCATGGCAGCCAGCACCGCGAATCCCAGGCCCCTGCCGACGAGAAATGCGGAGCCGATGGCGACGCCGTCGAAGAAGGTGTGGACCAGCATGGCGAACAGCGTGGTGCTGCTCACCGTTCTGCTGACCACGCGGTCGGGGCCGTGCTGATCTCCCGCGAAGTGATAGTGGCCGCCGATGACGTGCTCGAGGAAGTGCACCGCCAGATATCCGACGAGGATCAGCTCGGCGCCCCACTGGGGAAGCCGATGTATGCTCTCCGGCGTCATGGTGAGGATAGCTGCGGCCAGCATGAAGCCGCCCGCAAAGGCGAGGGCGGTCTTGAGGCTGCGCCGTGACCAGTTTCGGCGGAGCAGCACCAGCCCACCGCCTGCCACATTGGCCAGCGCCGCTACCCCGGCGAACGCGATCCCTACGACAGCTTCCGACATGCGACTCTCGTCTCCATTCTGCTCTCTGCCGAACAGACCTGAGGGCGTTCTCCCGCCGTCATCCCCTCAAGCCTTCCACTCACTCTCCCAGCACCCCTGGGCTCACCCGCACCCACCCCAGCAGAGACAGCCTGCCCTCGCCCGGCGATAGTTCGAGGAGCGGACGGCCCCACCCGCCGGCTCTCGGGTACAGCCAAATCTGCTGACGATCCTCGATCATGGTCTGAACGGCCAGCCACCGACTATCTGCCGAATAATGGAGCGCGCTGACATGACCTCGCAGGGAGAACTCCTCGACCTTCTTCCCTGAGGGAAGAGACAGCACCCGGCCTACGTGGCGGCTGCCCCAGACGCCTCCCTGGCGCTCGGCGACGGTAATCCGCCCCGGCGTGGGGCCCCAGGCAAGCGCGTCTGCGAAGCAGTGGCGGACCATGCGCGTGCTCCGGGCCGCAGTGTCGGCCACATACAGCCCGGCCAGTGGAAGAGGCGCGTCATCCAGCGTATGCGCATCCCCCTGAGGCATTACGAGGTAGGCGAGTGACCCACCGTCCGGCGACCAGGCGAGATCAGCCACATACAGAAGCTGGTCGTCAAGCGCAATCTGCCAGAGTTCCTCGCCGGCGCCGGAGAGGATCCTTATGGTGGGACGGTCGAATCTGATCTCGCCGGCCCGGAGTGCTGAGATCGCGAACCGCCCGCCGTCCCTGCTCACCGCGAACGTCGGCGCTCGATTCCACATGCCATAGGGCGATGCATCGCTGAAGCAGAGCGGCACCGGAAACAATGGCTCTGGATCGTACAGCTTCGCTGACTGGCTGATGCGCAGACGGCACATCGCGTCGGGGCAGAGCCCGGCGAGCGCGGGCCCCATCATAACATACACCGAGCTTGGCGGAACCGCGCGGCCGGCCCCCACTATGTCGGAGGACGCTATCTTGACGAGAATACGGTTCCCTTCCTCCGGGTCCCGATAAAGTGGCTGGCGAGCCCTGGATTTCGCCTCCAGCAAGTGCAGCTCGATGACCGGGGGGCTCACTGCACTCTGTGTGGTGGCGTACACGAGGCACAGGCCGCCCGGGGGCGCGCTGCTCTCGCTGCCCACGGCCGGAATGGCGAGTGCCAGCACTCCTGCAAGACAGAGGACGACATGTCTCATTTCGCTCAGCTCACCTCTCTCCGGTCGTCACTCCCGTGCCGACACATACCAGTTCGCCGCCGCTTCCCCACGCGCCTATCGCGAATCCGGCCGGTGCGTCGGGCGCCGGCGCAAACACGCCAACGTGCGAGCCAACTGAGGGGCGTGAGTCCGGGATCCCGGGGCGCGTCTCCAGGCGGGACAAATGCTGCTCTTCCGGCGCACCTGCTACTCGGCCAGCGCCTCCACCAGGGCGCGGCCGCTGCCATACTTCAGACGGCGCCGGAAGGCCTTTGCCCTCTCCGTATCAGTCCGGAGAGCATCTTCGCGATCGTCTCCAGTTCCTCGCTGAGAGCGCTGCAGACCTCGTCTTGCAGGAGGCCTCTCCTTCGGCACAACTCGATCAGCGGAACGCACTCGTGCACCGACCCGCGAGCGATTCCGAAGAAGTTCTTCCTGTCAGCTTGCGTCCACCGCCCGTTGCCCTCCGCGATGTTGAGGGAGATCGAGAGGCTGGCGCGGTTCAGTTGGTCGGCTAGATACCAGCAACCACGGGGGAACCCCGCCGTCATCCCGGTCACTCGCTCTGCCAGGGCGAGGGCCTTCTGATAGACCTCGAGCTTCTCGAAGAGGAAGAGCATCCCGATTCAGTCCCCGCAAGGCAACATTCTTGAGAGTAGATAGGAGAGAGGTGACCGTGAGATGAGGGTTAATGTTTGGCGGACAGTCGCCCGGACTGCAATGGGTTTCTTGTAGTCATCACCTTTCAACTCTCTCCTCTCACCTCACTCCATTCTTCCCTTGCCCGTCGGGCGAGGGAAGAATGGGCCCGGCAGGATTCGAACCTGCGACCGAGCGGTTATGAGCCGCCTGCTCTACCACTGAGCTACGGGCCCGCCAGCTCACCAATTATACCACGAGCACTGCACTGGCCGGCGCTACAGGTTCGCCAGCCACGGGTTGCTCGCCAACTCATCCCCGATCGTCGTCGCCGGGCCGTGACCTGGGTACACCGCGAGTGTGCGATCCAGCGCGGCGAGGCGCTTCAGCGACGCCATCATCGCGGCCTCATCGCCTCCCGGCAGATCGACCCGCCCCATCCCGCCCGCGAAGAGGCAGTCGCCGGAGAACAGGACGCCGCCCCCCAGCAGGCAGATGCTCCCCGGCGAATGGCCGGGAGTGTGGAGCACCGACAGCTTCGGCCCCGCGCCGTCGAGCTCTATGACGTCCCCCTCCGTAAGCAAGCGATCTGGCGCGAGGCTTTCCTGCGAGAATCCCCACATCGCGGCCCCGCTCAACATAGGATCGGCGAGCATCGGGGCATCGAGTTCGTGGATGACCAACTCCGCGCCGCCGTCACTCTTCACCCCTGCCAGCGCGTCGATATGGTCGCTGTGCCCGTGGGTGTTGACGATGAGCTTGATTTCGAGACCGCGCTGCTCCGCCGCGCGCAGGATGTCCCGCGAGCTGCCGGCACAGTCGATCAGGATGGCCGCCGCGCCGCCTTCTTCCCACGCGAGGTAGCAGTTGGTGGCGAGCGGGCCGAGCGTCAGGGTGGCGACGTTCATTCGCTTCCCGCGGCGGCCGACTTCCCGCCGGCGTCCTGCTCGGCTCGGTTGAACTCCATCCTCCGTCGGCCCACGAAGTCCATATCGTAGCTGTCCAGCTCGCCCGCCGCGTCGAGCATCTGGGCGGCCTCCTCCTCCAGCCCTGCCTGCGTGTAGGCGTCGGCGAGGAGGACGCGATAGCAGCGGTTGCGGGGATCCATGCGCAGCGCGATCCGCAGCGCGTCGATCGCCGCCACGAACTGCCCGACAGCCAGCAACGCTACTGCATAGCGTATCAGATAGTAGTCGTCATAGGGCGCGAGCTCCGTGGCCTTCCGGAATTCCGAAACAGCTCTCTGCACCTGGCCGGTCCTCAGATACAAATTGCCCATCCGGAAGCGGTAGAACGCGTCATTGGGCGCAAGATGCACGACCCCCGTCATCTCCTCCACTGCTTCCGGCAGATGAT
>JAUVSA010000037.1 GCA_030597345.1 Bacillota bacterium | reverse complement strand
CTCGAGAAGCTGTAGGTTCGCCAGCAGCAGCGAGTTGAGCACCTCCGCGCTTCGCTTCGCTCTGCTTACGGGGGACACACCGTCCAGCTCGACGGCAGGCTGGAACACCACGCGACCGTTGAGTCTCAGCTCCCCGATCTCCCCCTCCTCGGGAGCTGCTGTCCCCGCTTCCGCCACGAGAGACTCGGTGACCCGACGTCGCTCGATCGGAATGCCCAGCTCGTCGAGTTGGTTCAGCACCGCCTCGACGCGAGCCTTGGACTGGGGGTGTGTCTGGAAGACTCCCATGTCGACCTGGGGCCGGCCGTGCTCGAGGTGCGCGAGACCCTCCAGCACGGTGAGCATGGCCACCGGATGGTACTGCTCGCATTGCTTCAGGTAGAGCACTGCGTGGTGATCGGCCTCGAGCTCGGCCTCGCGGCCGTAGTGGTTCAGAGCGTCCTGGACGACGTGTGCGCCGATCATCGCGATCGCGCCTGGGTCGATCGCCTCCGAACCGCTGAGGATCGAGATGAGCACGAGAGGGCCAAGTATCTTCTGATACCGCTCGTCCTTGCTCATGAGCCTGCGGGAATGGTCGAGGCAGATATGCGCCATCTCGTGAGCAGTTACCGCGGCCAGCTCGTCCTCAGATTCCACGGCATGCAGGAGTCCGGTGGTGTAGTAGAGCTACCCGCCCGGGTCGGCGAAGGAGTTGAGGGCAGCGCTGTCGATGACGTGCACTTTGTAGGTTTGGCTGGGCTTCTGGGTGGAGGAGCGGAGGCGCCCCACGATGGCGGCGAGGCGGGGGAGCTCGGGGGAGTCTTCTATCAGGTTGAACTGCTTCGCAACCTGCTCTGCCGCGCGCTTGCCGATCTCTGCGTCAGCCTTCTCTTCGGGGCTCGGCTCGACCGGCGCGGCCTCCCCGGCTCCTGCTTCCCGTTCTTCCACCGGTTCGTTCGTGCAGAACGCCGGCACGGGAAAGAGCACGAGGAACAACCACAGGGCAGCCGCGATGGCGAAGTGTGGGCGCATGGCAGCGTCGCTCTCCCAAAGTATACCATACGGGGCACCTGGCAAACCTCCCCGCACATAGGTTCGATAACATGTCTCCGAGTTAAACAAGAATCGTGGTATATAGCCAGCGGAGGTGATTCTGGGGGGTAGCTTGCAGACGCAGGGGGGTATCATCTAACCGGAGACGGGGATTCCGGGGAGGATCGCAGACATGGACTGGAGAGAACGCGAGCTGCCACAACTGGGAGATGAAGCCCGGCCGGAATACCAGATGATGATCGATTACATCAAGAATCAGGTGGGTGACGGTCGGGAGTACGTGAACGATCTGGTGAAGGTAGTGCTGTCTGACCGCGGCTGTTACTACGAGTTCCGCGACCTGCCGGAGGAGTTCTCGGGCGCGGTCGGTTCCGGCTTCCGCTACGAGTTCGTCGGCACCCGAAAGGGCCTTGACCTGCTGGGGGCCATTCACGACCTGGCCCTCGGTCCCGAGTCGGCGGAGACGCACGAGATCAGCCTGATGGCGATCTATACGTGGGACGGCATGTTCAGGCCTGAGGATACATTCATCTATCACTGGCGGCGCTATCAGGGGGAGCAGGACGGACCGGTGATGATCGGCATCTATCGGCCCGAAGTGTTGCCGATCTTCTTCAAGCTGAAGGTAGACAGTGATCTGGCAGAGCCCCTCCTCGGAGCGAGGAAGGGAGTGCTCTTCTTTGTGGCAAACCTGAGCGACCAGCACTTGCTGGTTCGCATCCCGCACCACGGCCCCGGTGTGGCCGACCTCAACGAGGTGGCCGGCGTACAAGTGGTCCATTAGGCCTCTGGGGAGGACTCATCTTTGCCGGCCCGGTGCTCTGCGCCGGGCCGGTTGCTGTTGGCCCTGCCCTTGCCTCGGGATGCTGCGGTGTGCTATAATCCTGGAGTCGGTGACGCAACTCTCCCCCCGGCGAAGCCTTCGCCGGTCTCTTGTTATTGGAGTGATACACGATGCTGGCAATCAAGGAGATTGAAGAGGCGCAGCTCCGCGGCGATCTGCCGCAGTTTGGCCCCGGCGATCAGGTGCGGATATCAGTGCGGGTGATCGAGGGCGGACGGGAACGCTCGCAGCCCTTCGAAGGGGTGGTGATCGCTCGGCGCGGCGGCGGGCTCAAGGCCACCGTTACCGTGCGTCGCGTGACGCACGGAGTGGGGGTGGAGCGCACCTTCCTGCTGCACTCGCCGCGACTGGAGACGATCAAGGTGCTTCGCCGAGGGCGGGTGCGCCGCGCAAAGCTGTACTACCTGCGGGGCAGGGCCGGCCGCGCCGCGCGCATCAAGGAAGACCGTCGCGCCTAGTATGAACTTGGATCAACCCTGGAAGATCGCGACCCTCATTGGCCTGCTCGCATTCCTCCGGATCGTCTGGGGGCTGTGGCGCAGCGCGCCGTCGCGGCGGTTCATGCTCGAGCTGCTGGACTCGGGACTGATAGCTTTCATCCTGGTCTTCTTGCTGATTCGTCCCTTCGTTGTTCAGGCGTTCTACATTCCCTCCGAGTCGATGGTGCCCACCCTCATGCCGGGCGACCGGATTCTCGTCAACAAGTTCGTCTACCGCTTGAACGAACCCAATCGGGGAGACATCATCGTCTTCGAGGCGCCTCCGCAGGCGCTCAAGGTCGGCGAGCGGAAGGACTTCGTCAAGCGGCTGATTGGGCTTCCTGGCGATACCATCCGGATCCGGCGGGACGACGGGGTCTACATCAACGGAAGCCGACTGCAGGAGTCCCGCGGAGTCCCCCCCCCGGACTACGATTGGCCCGAGGATACGCTCGGTCAGAGCGGCCGGGTGCCGGAGGGACGGTACTTCGTGCTGGGGGACTTCCGCACCAGGAGCAATGACAGTCACAAATGGGGCATGTTGGAGACTGGCAGGGTCGTGGGCAAGGCAATGGTGATCTTCTGGCCGCCCGGGCGGATCAGCTTGGTCGGGGACAACCGCGATGTAGGTCTGCCGGAGGCGCCGCGGGTTGCCACACGAGAGGGGACACCGGCCGAAGCCGCAGCACGCTGACGAGGTGACGGCAGCAGAGTTCCCGGCGAAGGTCGGGAGGGGAGGGCGCGAGTGGCGCCACGCAGCAACCGGGTGTCGGCGAACAGCAGAAGGCTGTGGCGGAAGGAACGGGAGCTGCGGGCACAGGGATTCGCCAACGTCGCCGGGGTGGACGAGGCAGGAAGGGGACCGCTTGCAGGGCCGGTGGTGGCGGGGGCGGCGATTCTTCCCGAGGGATGCCGGCTGCCTGGGCTGGCGGACTCCAAGATGCTGAGCGAAAAGGAGCGGGAGAGGCTGTTCGACCTCATTCAAGAACGAGCGGTCTGCATCGGCGTCGGGCAGGTGGGCTCCCGGATGATTGACCGGATGAATGTGTTGAATGCCACCCACGTTGCGATGCGACAGGCGATAGCGGCGCTCGACCCCAGCCCGGACGCACTGCTGGTGGACGGAAGGGACCTCCCCAGTGCCGAGGTCCCTCAGCGAGGAGTGGTGAAAGGGGACCGTCTTTGCGCCTGTATTGCGGCTGCTTCGATCGTGGCCAAGGTGACGCGGGACCGGATGATGGTAGAGTTGGACGCTCTCTATCCCGCCTACGGCTTCGCACAACATAAGGGATACGCAACGCGGGCGCATCTGGCTCGCCTGCAGGAGTTGGGGCCGTGCCCGGCCCACAGGGCCACCTTTGCCCCGGTCCGGGCGCTGCTGCAGGGCAGGCTGCCGCTACCCGAAGGGGAGCCCGGCACGCCTTGACAGTGCAGACGGCAAGTAAATACACTCGACGGCCGCGGATGCTCCCACGTATCGTGGGTCGATGTCGTGGGGCGATGAGGCGTCGGCCGAATGGATTAATCGGAGCGGAGGCAGCAGTGATAGACACATTGACGAAGCGGTTCGGCAAGTATGCTCTGGTGGTAGGAGTGGCGAAGCGGGCGCAAGATTTGAGGGAGCGCATAGACCGCTCGCTGGAGCCCAGCGGCGGGAGCATAGTGAAGCGCGCTCTCAAGGAAATCGCGCGCGGGGATGTGAAGATCCGGGCGGAGAGCCCGAAGGAAGAGCCGGAGTAGGCCCCGCCTGAGCAATGGCCCCAAGACGCGACTACTACGAAATACTGGGGGTGGACCGTAGCGCGACCCAGGACACGATCAAGCGGGCCTTTCGTAGGCTGGCACGGCGCTACCATCCAGACGTCAACCCTGACGATCCGGAATCGGAAGCCCTATTCAAGGAGATGGCCGAGGCCTATGCTGTTCTGGGCGATCCAGGGCGGCGAGCCCAATACGACCGGTACGGCCAGGCGAGGCCCGGCCCGGTCATGGCGGGCGACATCTGGGAGGAGCTCGCCGGGTTCGGAGACCTGTTCGAGGCCTTCTTCGGCACCACCCGCGGGGGCCGTCGGGCGCGACCGCGGCGTGGGTCGGACCTGCGCTATGATGTGCAGATAACGCTGGAAGAGGTAGCTGCAGGCACTCAGAGGGTCATCACCGCGGACCGTTTGCAGACTTGCGCGAGCTGTGGCGGGACCGGGAGCAAGTCACAGAAAGGCCGGCAGCCGTGCGCGGGGTGTCAGGGGACGGGCCAGACGCACTACACGACGGCAACTCCCTTCGGCCGGCTCTCCACAGCCACGATCTGTGAGACGTGCCGCGGTCAGGGGACGGTGGTGACCGATCCTTGCCCGGAGTGTGAGGGCCAGGGCCGCCGCGTCGGCCAAGGAAAGATGACGGTGACGATTCCTCCAGGGGTGGAGGACGGTGTATCGCTGCGGCTGGAGGGAGAGGGGGAGGCGGGTGAGACGGGGGCGCCGCCGGGCGATCTCTACGTCTTCGTGCACGTGCAGCCGCACGAGATCTTCGAGCGAAGGGGAAGGGATCTGTACTGCGAGATACCCGTTGCGTTCCCCACGGCGGCTCTCGGAGGGACTGTTCCCATCCCCGCGCTGGGAGGCGCGGACGAGCTGAGCATCCCAGCCGGCACGCAGAGCGGAGCGGTGTTCACGGTCGCAAGGAAGGGGCTGCCGGACGTTCGCACCGGAGTGCCGGGCCACCAATACGTGAGGGTCCGCGTGGTGACTCCCAAGAAGCTGACCGCGCGACAGCGCGAGCTTCTCGCCGAGTTCGCTGGCGAGGGCGGCGACCAGATAGAGGACGAGAAGGGCTGGATCGAGCGCGTCCGCGAAGCGCTGATCGGCGACGACTAGGCCTGACGCGCCCGGCCCCTCAGTGCTTCACCTTTGCCGGCTTGCCAGTGCGGCCGGATTCCCAGGCGGCCTCTGTGAGCTGTGTGACGCGCAGCCCCCAGATGGGCGGAGTCTGCGGCTCGTCGCGGCCGAGGATCGAATCGACGAAGTTCTTGTCGGCGTCGCCGCGGTAGCGCTTGCGTTCGGTCACATCCGTAGTCTTCACCTTCGGCGAAGCGGTCTGCAGCAGCAGGCGGTCGTCGCGCACGTAGAGGGCGCCCTTATCCCCGTAGAAGGTGACCTCCTCCCACCAGCTCGGCGCGTCGCCAACCACGGCCAGGCTGCCAATGGCGCCGCCTCGGAATCGCACCGCCAGCCCGGACAGTATGTCCACTTTGGTGCCGCGGTTGTTGATCTCGGCATATACGGTGTCCGGCACGAGGTCTGTGACCCACAGGATAATGTCCAGCAAATGGCTGGCCGAATCGTTGAGCTGGCCCCCTCCGCTCAGCGTCGGGTCCTGGCGCCAGGTTCCAGTGGTGCCGCGCAGCCATTCCTGTGCTTGCAGGGCCTGCACGAATGTGACTTTCCCGATCTTGCCCTCAGCCACGAGCTGCTTCGCATAGCGGAAGGCCGGGGAGAAATGGCGCTGGTATGCCAGCATGAGGATGAGGCCTTTTCTCTCGGACTTCCGTATCACAGACTTCGCGTGACGGACGCTGCACACCATGGGCTTCTCCACGAGCACGTGCAGACCGCGGTCCATGCAGGTCATGGTCTGCTCGTAGTGAAGCGTATGCGGCGTCGCGATGATCACTCCGTCCATGGGCACTTCCTTGAGCATTTGCCGATAGTCGGAGAACCAGGGCAGCCCGTCGAGGTGAGGGTGCCTTCCCACGAACCGCCGCAGCATGTCCTCGCTGGTGTCGGCCAGCCCCACGATCTTGGCCGCCTTCACAGGCGCCAGCTGGTCGACATGCATGCTCATGATACCTCCGCATCCGATCAGACCAAGCTTGACTCGCCTTGCCATATCCACTGTTCTCCTGTTGTTGGTGAGGCGTTTTGTTGGTGAGGCGTTCTCTGTCCGCAGAGCTGCCGACCCGGCAGGGGGCCGCAGGCGAAGCCGAGCTTCGGACTCGTCTCTCGCGTCGGGCCGAGCGCCCACTGCGCTCGGCCCTGACCCGGCCCTTCCTGTTCTCCGTCGCGGCTAGGATTCCTGTATGTCGGAGTTGTCCGAGCGGCGAGATGCAGCCGTCCGCTCGGAGGATAGCACAGCGTCCGACTGCTCATCTTTGGCCGCAGCCGCGTGTTTGGCCGCAGCCGCGTGTGGACACCCGGGTCCGCCTCGGCAAAGGGCCTGGATGGGGAGCTCGATGTGCCCGCCCTCGTCGAGGGCGATCGTCACTCGGTCTCGCAGCACATGCACTTCCCTGAGCTTGCCGGGCCCCCGTTCAGTCTCGACTCGGCTGCCGACCTTAGGGAGGCAGCACTTGGCCTCCCGGTAGTGCTCGTACTCGAAGTTGAGGCAGCACATCAACCGGCCGCAGACGCCGGAGATTTTCTGGGGGTTGAGCGAGATGTCTTGCTCCTTCGCCATTCTGATTCCCACGGGATCAAAGGTGGTGAGGAAGGTGGCGCAGCAGAGAGTGCGGCCGCAGTGCCCAAGGCCGCCGCGCATCTTCGCCTCGTCCCGCACCCCCACCTGGTGGAGTTCGACACGGGTGCGGAGCGAACGGGCGAGGTCGCGCACGAGCGCGCGGAAGTCGACGCGGGCTTCGGCACTGAAATGGAGTACGATTCTGGAGCCATCCAGAGTGGCCTCTGCTTCGATCAGCTTCATCGGCAGACCGTGCTTGGCGATCCTCTTGGCTGCCATCTCCATGGCATTGCTCTCGCGCTCCGCGTTGCGTTCAGCCTTTCGCGCGTCATCTTCCGTGGCGACGCGAACGACGGGCTTGAGCTCCATCTCGAGCGCGGAGTCGGGGATCTCCGTTGGGCCTGAACGCACCCAGCCCAGCTCGGACCCCCGGGAGGTGCGGACCACGACCAGATCCCCCGGCTTCAGGTCCAGGTCGCCCGGATCGAACCGGTAGGGACGGCCGGCTGGGCGAAACGATATCGAAACCACTCTGGGCATTGCTGTCTCCTCGGCTGCGCGCAGGCCTTCCGCTTCACGTGGCGGCGGACCTTCCGTCAACCAGCTCCATGCGGCGTTGGTGCCGCTCGGCATCTTCCGCGAGCGGCAGTCCTCTCAGCACTGCGAGTGTATCCTCCAGTCGCGCGAATACCCCTTCTGCATCGGCCTTTCTCAGAGAGATCACCACACGGTTGTGATTGAGCATGGCCAGCCAGATGCGCGTGCTGGGCGAGAGCGCAGCGCGAAGCCGCGAGGCAGCCACGCCGGCGAGGCGCAGTCCCTCGGTCAGTTGCAGGCTGGCCAGATCGCCCTCTGTGTTGATGGTCTGAATGCCGGCTTCCACGCAGCGCACTTTCAGCCGCGCCAGGCGCACCAGGTTCTCTGCGGCCTGAGGCAGAGGGCGACCAAACCGGTCGGCGATCTCCGTGCGCAGTTCGTCGAGGCGGGCATCGTCGGGCGCAGCCGCGAGGCGCCGGTAGAGTTCGATCCGCTGATTCAGGTCTGGCGCATAGTGGTGCGGCAGGTAGGCGGTCACCGGCAGGTCCACGCTCACCTGCGGCCTGGCCTCCGGCGCCTCACCCTTCGCCTCATGGACAGCGTCGGAGAGCATCTGCATGTAGAGATCGAGGCCCACGGAGGTGATGAATCCGTGCTGCTCGGGTCCCAGCAGGTTGCCGGCGCCGCGGATCTCCATATCGCGGACCGCGATCTTGAAGCCTGAGCTAAGGTCGGAGAACTCGCGGATGGCTGCGATGCGCTTCTCCGCGGCCTCTGTGAGGCGCTTGTCCGGAGTCCACATAAGGTAGGCGTATGCTTGTCGATTCGAGCGCCCGACGCGGCCGCGGAGCTGGTAGAGCTGAGCCAGTCCCAGGCGGTCGGCATCGGTCACCACCAGGGTGTTGGCATTCGGGATGTCGAGCCCGCTCTCGATGATAGTGGTGCACACCACTATATGGGCCTCACCGGCGTAGAAGTCGAGCATCGCGCGCTCGAGCTGGCGCTCGTTCATCTGGCCGTGGGCCACGACCAGCCGCGCGTGGGGCACCAGCCTTCGTATGTGATGGGCGACGTGGTTGATGGATTCAACGCGGTTGTGGACCACGTAGACCTGGCCGCCGCGTTCGACCTCCCGGAGAATCGCTTCCCGAATCAGCCCATCTTCCCGCGGGAGAGTCCGCGTGATGATGGCGGTGCGGCCCTCGGGAGGATCGTTGATGACGCTCATGTCGCGGATGCCGCTGAGGGCCATGTGGAGTGTACGTGGGATCGGCGTGGCGGTCATCGTGAGGACGTCAACCGTAGTGCGGAGCTGCTTCAGCTTTTCCTTGTGGCGCACGCCGAATCGCTGCTCTTCGTCGATGATGAGCAGGCCCAGGTCTTTGAACTGGATGTCTTTGGAGAGCAGTCGGTGAGTGCCGATCACGATATCCATCGCTCCCGCCGCAAGGTCGGACACCACACGGGCCTGGTCCTTGCGACTGCGAAACCGGCTGAGCATCCCGATGCGCACGGGGTAAGGCGAGAGGCGTTCGTTGAAGGTCGCATAGTGCTGCTGGGCGAGGACAGTCGTGGGCACCAGCACGGCAACTTGCTTGCCGCCCATCACCGCCTTGAAGGCGGCCCGGATCGCCACCTCCGTCTTGCCGTAGCCGACATCGCCGCAGATGAGGCGGTCCATGGGCCGGGGTGCCTCCATGTCCTGCTTCACCGCTTCGATGGAGTTGAGCTGATCGGGCGTCTCCTCGTACATGAACCCGTCTTCCATCTCCTGCTGCCAGGGCGTGTCGGGCGCGAAGGCGTGTCCGGCCTGGCGCTGGCGTGCGGAGTAGAGCCGAACGAGTTCACCTGCCAGCTCACGGGCGGAGCGACGGGCGCGCCGCTTGGTTCGCTCCCACTCGGTGCCGCCCAGCCGGTGCACCTGAGGGCGTCCCTCCTCTCCTCCCAGGTACTTCTGAACGCGATCGAATTGCTCGGAGGGAACATACAGCCGGTCGTTGTCGGCGTACTCCACCAGCAGGTACTCGCGCTCCGTGCCCTCTGGGCCGCGTCTCACGAGGCCGCGGTAGATGCCCACCCCGTGATTGATGTGAACCACGTACTCGCCCGGCCGCAGGTCGGTGAGCGCCCCGATGGGCACTCCTTCGGCCGCCCGACGGCGAGTCTGCCGGCGGAGGCGACGCCACCCGAAGATCTCTCGATCCGCCAGCGCCGCGAGTCCGGCCCCAGGAAGGCGGAAGCCTTCGTTCAGCGGCCGCTCTGAAATGACGATCTGACCCCTACTGGGCTGGAGGCCGGGTCCCTCGCGAACCATGTCGCCAATGCCCGCCTCATCCAGCAGCTCGATGAGGCGGTCTGCCTGGCGGGTGGCTACTAGAATGCGGTCCCCGCGGTTCTGCCAGCGCTTGAGCTCGTCGGTCATGCGCTCGATGTCGCCCGCGAACTCCTCCATGGGCTGACAGGAAACGCTGACGCGCAGGGTCGGACGCCTGTCCGATCCCCCGCCGAAGAGAGTGAGCTCCAATGCTCGTCGACGATTGAGCGCTTGCTGTGCGTCTTGCAGGGAGAGATGTAGCTCGCCGGAGGCGGGCAGAGGCAGCAGCAGCCCCTGGTCCAGTCGGGCCGCCGCCACCTCCAGCAAGTCGGCGAGAAACTCCTGGTACTGGTCGGTCATCTGGCGAGGCTCATCCAGGACGACTAGGGCATCTTCTGGCAGGTAGTCCAGAAGAGTCGTGGACTGCGGATACAGGAAGGGGAGGAAGTACTCCAGCCCTCGGACGTAGGCCTGCTGGTCGAGCGCCTGGAGCACCTCGCCGATGCGGTCTTCCAGGCGTGCCGCTTCCAGGTCCTTCCCCGATGACCGCAGCAAGTCGGCGTGCGTCTCGAGGGATGCTTCGATGAGGGGGATCGCGCGCGCGGCGGCCTCCTTCGTCAGATGGACCTCTCGCGCGGGGAGCACGGACACCGATGTCAATGGCTCGAGGGAGCGTTGGCTGCTAGGCTCGAAGGTTCGGAGCGACTCGATCTCGTCGCCGAAGAACTCAGCGCGCGCCGGCCGGGAAGCATTTGCCGGATACACATCGACGACGCCGCCCCGCACGCTGAACTGCCCCGGCGCCTCCACCATTTCTTCTCGCTCATAGCCGAGCTCGACCAGGCGGCGAATCAGGTCCTCCCGGTCCACCGATTCGCCCGCAGTCAGTGTCAAGAATGCCCCGTCGACGACTGAGGGGGGCAGGCAGCGCTGGAACGCGGCCGGGGCACTGGCGACGTAGATGCCTCCCTCCGCCCGGAGGAGCCTCGTGAGTGCAAACAGCCGCTCTCCCACGAGCCGAGGATCCGGAGCGATGTCCTCGTAGAGCAGCACCTCCAGGGAGGGAAGCAGGGTGGCCGGGCCTTCCTGCGCGGAGGCCCCACCTTCAGGTGTCTGCCCGGGCTCACCGGCCAGCGCGATCAGGTGGTCGTGCATCCGCTCGGCCGACTCGCTGTTCGGGCAGATGACTACGAACGGGGTCTTGAGGGCGCGCGCGAGCGCGGCTACAATCAGCGCCTTGACGGGGCCGGTTGCGCCCTCCACGCGCACCCGGGAGGCGCTCTCTGACGTGAGCCCCTCCTCGATCCGACGGAACTCCGCCCAGTCGTCGAGGGCGGAAACTACCCAACTCATCTCGGCCGCAGTATATCACCGCCTTCAGGGCGCCGTCAACGCGGCCTGGCAGCACACCCGACAGCCCGGCCGCCTTGCCCTTTTTCGCGCGGCGGTGCTATCATGGAGAGGGAGAGACTGCCGCGCGCAGCCTCTGCCGCCGCCACCGCGGGACCTTGTGCAGTGTTTACAGTTGCCATCTCATTGGTAATATTGGGTCTCATTGTCGTGATTCTCCTGATGGTGGAGATCCGGCAGTTCCGGGCCGGCCGCCGCCTCATCTCGCGGCGCCGGTTCGCCCTCCGCCTGGTGGCCGGCATGCTCATGCTGGTGCTGCTGGCCGCAGTATTCGTCGGCCTGTTCGTGGTGAGGCTCACACAGGCGGAGCCCCGCTTCGCCTTGTTCATGGGATACTGGTCTGGTTGCATTCTCATTGCGGTGATGCTGG
>JAUVSA010000253.1 GCA_030597345.1 Bacillota bacterium | reverse complement strand
CCGCGCTCGAGCCCCGTGAGTATCAGCTCGCCGGTCCCCCAACTGCTTCTGGCGCGGATGGGGAGGCTGGTGGTGAAGCTGAGTGCTCTGCCCCCCGGGATGGCGGTGGCGGACTCGGCGAGTGAGAAGGCGCCGGGCCGAGTGAACTGGAGGTCGATGTCATACCTGCGGGCGCCGGTGAGGAAGTCGTCGAGCGCGTCCATTGTGGAGACATGGAGCCCGAACGTCATGATGATGATGATCACGCCGCCCGCAATCCCGCCCAGCGCGAGGAGCGTGCGGGAGGCGCGCCGGAAGATGCCGCGCATGGGAATGAGGTAGATGATGGCGCGAAACGGAGTCCACGCCGCCAGGCGGCGCTGAGCAGTCAGGCCGCGCCCGCTCTCCGTCTCGCCTCTCATCGCCACCGCGGGCGGCAGGCGGGCCGCGGCGCGCGCCGGGAGGTAAGCAGCGACCAGGCCCGTTGCGACGGCGAGAGCAAAGCCAATCGAGACAGTGTCCCAGTGTATGGTGGCCCTCATGACGGGGATGTGGAGTGCCTCTACGTACATCCCGTTCAGCCAGACGGCCAGCCAGTGGCCCAGGATGCTGCCCGGTACGGCTCCTGCCACAGCGATCAGGACGCCCTGCATCATGTACTGGACCAGGATCTCGCGACTCGTGAAGCCCGACGCCTTGAGGGTGCCTATGATCGTCACCTGAAGCCTGACGATTCGTGAGAGGGCACCGTAGAGCGACAGTGCGGCAGCGAGCAGGAAGAGGATCGGGAAGGCCACGCTGAGAGTCGCGAATCCCTGCTGGTCGAGCGTGAGAAGGCGCTTGCTGGGCTGATCGTCCTGGACGAAGGAGGTTTCCAGCCCGTAGGGACGCGCAAGGGCTTCCAGCTTCTCCAGCACCTCTTCATCGTAGCCGGCGTCGGTCAGGCAGTGAATCTCGGTGATCCGCCGCCCGACCCCGAGCCACTCCCGCGCCCGGCCCTCCTCCACGAAGACCACACCGAAGGTGCCGGGGGAGACGAAGGGGGAGTGCTTCGAGGGGATGGGATATACGTACTCGGGGCTCAGGACGAAGCCGACGACGGTGAAGTCTCGCTCCCGGGACAGGTAGGAGCACTTTATCGGGTCGCCGACTCGGTACCCGTTCTCGGCCGCGAACTGGTGCTCGAGCAGGGCCTCGTTGGCGTCGGTGAGGTAGCGTCCCTCCATGACCCAGAGGTCATTGATCTGAGGCCGTTCCCGGGGAGGAACGCCGACGAAGCGGCCCATGACTCTCTTTCGCTCGCGGTCGCGCTGGATGATAGAACCGTCCTTCACGATGCGGCCCATGGCGCGTTGGACGTGAGGGATCGCGCCAGCGCTCTCGACGAGGCCCTCGGGCGCGACCTCGAAGAGAACCGAGGAATGCGCGAACCGAGTCGTGTCATAGATCCAGCTGTAGACGTCGTCCAGGCCTTGATAGGCCTCGTACAGGCCAACGTACAGCATAACGCCCAGGCAGATGAGGAGGGCGAGAGCCACGGTCTGACGCGCGAGGGCGCGCGTGTCGGCCCAGAGCTTCCGCCAAATCATGGCGCGGTGAGATGAGCTATGGCGTGATTTCGCTTGGATGGACGGCCTCACCAGGCTCTATCTCCACTACCTCGCCGCTGCGCAACCGAACCACGAGGTCCCCCATGCGTGCGAGGGGTGTGTTGTGGGTCACCATGACAACGGTCATGCCACGGCTGCGGGTCTGTTCCCAGAGGACGGATAGCACGTGGCGCCCGGTCTCGAAGTCGAGCGCTCCGGTGGGCTCGTCGGCGAGCAGAAGGCGGGGTTGTTTGACGAGGGCGCGGGCGATGGCCACCCGCTGCTGTTCGCCTCCGCTGAGCTGAGACGGAAGGTTGTTGGCCCGGGGGGAGAGGCCGACATCGGCGAGCACCTGGCGCGATAGCTCATCGGTCCCGACAAGCTGGGCCACGAGGCGGACGTTCTCCAGTGCCGTCAGAGTCGGCACTAGGTTGAACATCTGGAAGACGAACCCAACCGTGGTGCGCCGATAGGTGGTGAGCTGGTCTTCGTCCATCCCGGAGAGGGGGAATCCGAAGACGCTCAGCTCTCCTCTGGTCGGGATGTCCAGGCCGCCGGCGAGGTTGAGCAGGGTGGTCTTGCCGGATCCGCTGGGGCCCACCAAGACGACGAAACGGCCGGCCGGCAGTTCGAGATCGACGCCGCGCAGGGCGTCTACGGTGACGTCGCCGAGCGAGTACTGCTTCCATAGATCACGAGCGAGAACCGCGCTCGGCTGCTCGCGAGCTTGCGCCTGCATGTGTCGGATGCTCCCCACAGCCTCACTGAGTCGTTGGCGGAGCGAGCGGCCTTGCCTTCACCCGCTGCCCCTCGCTCAGCCCCTGCTTGCCGCGGACGACGACGAGGTCTCCCGGCTCAAGTCCGCGGCGGATGTGAATGAGCTCGAAGTTATTGGGGCCGAGTTCGACTTCGCGCCGGTGGACTCGCTCGTCCTCCGTCACCCAGACCCAATCGTCGGCACCTTCGTGGACTACGGCAGTGGTGGGAACGAGCAGCGCATTGTCCACAAGCAGTGCCGCTCCGTCCACGTCCACTTCTGTGCCCGGGGGGAGCGGGAATGCCGGGTCGACGACGTCGCAGCGAACACGCACTTGCCGAGAGGAGCCCGGCAGATCCGGGCGGGGTACGGCTTCCCGCCCCACCGCGCGCACGACAATCTCCCAGGCCTCGGTCAAGTATCCCCCTGCGCGGCAGCTCAGCCTCTGTCCGGGTCTGATGTGGACTGCGTCTTCGCCGTTGATGAAGGCCGTGACCCACGGTCTCGCCGCGGAGACCAGCCTGAGAACCGGCTGGCCGGGTGCCACGACCGATCCCTCCCTGAGGTAGATATGCACGACCGTCCCGTCGTAAGGGGTCTGGATGGTGTCCGCTGCCCTGGTGCTTCCAAAGGGTGTGTCGAGAGACGACAGGCGGGCCATCAGGTCGGTCGCCCTCACCGCATCACCCTCCTGGACGTACAGCCTGACGACTTCACCGCCGACTTGAAACGCAAGATCTGTGCTGTCGTTCTCGACCAGGCCCGAAGCGGCAATGCGGAGGTACAGCGGCCCGGAAGAAGCCGCAGAGACGAAGACCTCGTGGCGGCTGGCGCGGGTCCGCACAGACGCGATCACCACGATAAGCAGGGCGATCGCAAGGACATACCATCTATGGCGTATCACCCAGGCGATCATGTCGAATTCCTGAACTCACACGTCGCTCTCGCACACCTTGCGATGCCAAGTGTTCTTATCTGTGGTGCATCGGCAGGGAATTGCTCTGTTCTTCGGCCGCCGCTGCCCACCTCTCCGCGAACTTGCTGCGCCTCGGCCGGAAAATGGTGGTTAGCTGAGCTTCTCCAGATTCGCGTACTGTGGGTCGAACTTATTGATGCCCTTGGCGGAGCCTTGGTGTCAAGTCTCACGAGCCGACTATCCAGAGAAGCTATGCGAGCAGACGGCACGTCAGCATTGCCCGGCCGTGCCGCCCACGAGCCGGAAGCTGGCGCCGTGGGG
>JAUVSA010000208.1 GCA_030597345.1 Bacillota bacterium | reverse complement strand
GCATCGCGTCGCAGATTGCCTGCGAGCGATTCACGCTCCGGCTCTCCGGCGCGCGGCCGGGGGAGTGGCGGGTGAACGGGGCAGCTCTGCGGCGGGTGCCCGATCCGTTGTCACTTGAGCCGGGGTGCTGGGCGCAAGAGGAGCAGGACATCGTGATTGCGTTCGAACTGGCTGTTGGTGAGGCAATTATCACACGCGCGGCCTGACCAGTGCCAGCGCGAGCAGGAGCCCTCCCGACCTCGCCGAACCTTAGCCTGCCGGGGGTAGTGGCTTGCCTTATCTCTCGCTGTACCGCAAATACCGGCCGCGCAGCTTCGCCGAGATCGTGGGCCAGCGGCATGTGACGCAGACGCTGGCGAACGCGGTCAAGGCGGATCGGATCGCGCACGCCTACCTCTTCTGCGGACCGCGGGGCACCGGCAAGACTAGCACTGCGCTGGTGCTGGCCAGGGCCCTCAACTGCGAGAAGGGACCGACCCCTGAGCCGTGTGGGGAGTGTGAGCTTTGCAAGCGCATCATCGGCGGCTCGGCGCTGGATGTGTTCGAGTTCGATGCGGCGTCCCATCGGAGTGTCGAGGACATCGGCGAGGTGCTGGGGCGGGTAGGCCTGGCGGCGGCCGAAGCGCGAATGAAGGTGTACATCATTGATGAGGTGCACATGCTGAGCGGACATGCCTTCAACGCCTTCCTCAAGACTCTGGAGGAGCCGCCGTCGCACGTGGTCTTCATCCTCGCGACCACCGAGCCGCACCGCGTCATTCCAACTATCCTCTCCCGCTGTCAGCGCTTCGACTTCCACCGCGTCGGGGTGCGAGACATCGAGGCCACCCTGCAGCATATTGCGGAAAAGGAATCCATCGAACTGGACGACAAGGCAGTTACCATCTTGGCCCATGCGGCAGACGGGTCGGTGCGCGACGCGCTCACGCTGCTCGACCAGGCCTACGCCTATGCGGAGGCAGCGATCACGCCGGAGGTGGTCACGGAGATTCTCGGGGGCATAGACTTCGATCTCCTCGCCGAATTCGCCGACGTGTTCCAACGGCGGGAGGTCGCCTCTGCCCTCAGCTTGATAGATCGCGTTGTGGGAGAGGGCAAGGACTTGCGCCAGCTCGTGAATGGACTCGTCTCGCACTACCGCGACCTGCTGGTGCTGCGGGTCGACCGCCGGGCGAGAGAAACCCTGTCCCTTCCCGAGGAATCCGCGAAGCGGGCGGCGGAGCAGGCGAAGTCCCTCTCTGTGGCGGAGATCGTGCGCACTCTGGACCTGCTCGCCCAGACAGACCGGGAGCTGCGCTTCACGAGCCACCCGCGTCTGCTCCTGGAGCTGTGCGCGGTGCGGATTTGCCGCTCCGCGGAAAGCGCGGAGGCCCCCGCGCCCACAGAGCGCGCGGCCGAACCGGAGCCGGCCGCTCGAAAGCCGGAACCCGCGGCCGAACCGAAACCGGCCGCTCGAAAGCCGAAGCCCGCGGCCGAGCCGGAGCCGGCCGCCCGAAAGCCGAAACCCGCGGCCGAGCCGGAGGCGGCCGCCCGAAAGCCCAAACCCGCGGCCGAGCCGGAGGCGACCGCCGAGCCGGCGGGGCCGGTAGAGCTGGCCGATCTGAAGCAGCGTTGGGATGAGGTTCTGGCAGACCTGAGGAAGGCCCGCCAGACTTCAGTCCCCGCCTTCCTGCGGGAGGCGGTGCCCGCCGCCCTGGAGAAGGGCGTGCTGACCCTCGCCTTCAACCACCGGTTCCACTATGACCAGATGGCGAAGAACGAGAAGCGCTGCCGTGCCGCCGCCGAGGCCATTGGCCGCGTCTTCGGCATCGAGGTGACAATCAAGTGCCGGATGTCGACCGAGGCCGAGCGGCCCGATCCCAGTGGCGAGCCGGAGGAGGATATGCAGCAGTACCTGTCCATGTTCCCCGGCAGCGAGCTGGAGGAGTAGGGCTGGGGCAGGCCGTGTCGAACCCGGCATGAGGAGGTCTACGAGGATGAATATCCCAGGCGGAGGAGGCCTGCAGCGACAACTGATGCACCAGATGGAGAAACTCCAGCAGGACCTCAAGGCCGCCCAGGAGGAGCTGGGGAAGCTTCGAGTAGAGGCGGCCGCGGGCGGCGGGGCCGTCACCGCGGTGGCGAACGGCTCCGGGGAGCTGCTGGAGCTGCGGATTTCTCCGGAAGCGGTCAATCCGGACGATGTCGAGATGCTTCAGGACCTGGTGCTCGCGGCGGTGCGCGAGGCGCTGGAAAAGGCTCGCCGGGCACAAGAGGAGAAGATGGGAGGGTTGACCGGCGGTCTGGGGATCCCCGGGCTCTGCTAGCCCTTCCCGGTAGTTCGCCCTTCAAGAGAGTGATACAAGAGTCATATAAGAGTCCTATATGCGCGCGTATCCCAGGCCGCTCGCGCGGCTGATCGAAGAGCTTGAGAAGTTGCCGGGCATTGGCCCCAAGTCGGCACAGCGACTGGCGCTGCACCTGCTGCACGCCAGCATGGAGGACACGACGGCGCTGGCGGAGACGATTCGGGAGGTAAAGGAGAAGATCGGCACCTGCCCCCGGTGCTTCAACTACGCGGAGGGGGACCTGTGCGGTCTATGTGTGGAGGCTGGACGCGACGAGGATCTGCTCTGCGTCGTCGGGGACGCGCGGGACCTGATGGCGATGGAGCGTGCCGGCGGCTACCGCGGCCGCTACCACGTGCTCCAGGGCCTCATATCTCCCATGGATGGCATCGGGCCCGACTCCCTTCGCATCGCTGAGCTGGTGGAGCGCACCCGGGAGGTCGGGTTCAGAGAGGTAATCCTTGCCACCAATCCCACCGTAGAGGGGGACGCCACGGCGATGTACGTCGCCGGGCTGCTCAAACCGCTCGGGGTCAAGGTTACCCGTATCGCGCTCGGGCTGCCGGTGGGCGGGGACCTCGACTATGCGGACGCCGTGACCATCTCCCGCTCGGTGGAGGGCCGGCGGGAGATGTAGAGAACGTCGGGCAGCCTCTCCGGCCGCGCCGCCGGCCCGATAATAGCGGCGCTGGGGCGTAAACTATTCACCCCCCAAGAGCATCTAATACTGGTGGTGTGAGGGCACTGGGGCCCTTGCGTTCGGCGTGCCGTTCCCAAAGGAGGTTGGGATGAGTGATCGCTGCTGGAAGCTGAGCACCCTCCTCGCGATGGTGCTGGTCTGCATCGCCCTGGCGCTGGCGGCGCCTGCCACGTGGGCCGCTAGCCGTGGGTCGTCCTCCTCCTCTCAGAACGAGAATGGAGAAGAGAGCGAAGAGGAGGGAGCAGGCGACGAGGAAAAGGGCAAAGACGAGAAGGAGAAGGCCAAGGCCGCGGAGCCGGATATCATCTTCTCCCCGGAGGGCGTCAGCGTCCACGCGGTGAACGTTTATGCCCATCGCCTCTTCACCCGCCTCGCCGAGCAGACCGACCTCCAGCTCGTGGTAGATGATGCCATCAAGGATCGCAAGGTCACCATCCACCTCTCGGACAAGTCGCCAGAGGAGATCATCAACTACATCGTCTCCGCCTACGGATTCTCCTGCGGGTGTGTCGACGGGATTTACATGATCTCAGAGGGCATCCCCCGCAAGCCCTCCTCCTACCTGCTCAGCGACATCAAATCGATCCCCACTCAATACGTGCAGGCCAACAGCGCCAAGGGGCTGCTGCCTGTCTTCCTCCAGGACCACGTGAAGGTCAACTACGAGCAGAACGCGGTGGTGCTGTCAGCCCCGACCGACGTGCTCGAGAAGTTCGCGGAGGACATCCGCCAGTTCGACATCCCGGCCGCGCAGATCATGCTCGAGGTTCTGGTGGTGGAGTTCACGGACTGGGATGCGGCCCAGCGCGACCTGGCGGTCCGCTGGCAGAATGCGGGCCGCGGGGCGGAGTGGGGTACGCTGGATCTGCCCGAGGACAACTGGAACCTGCCCCAGCGCACCATGGGCGAGCTCGTGCTCCGCGGCGTGGCGGAGCTGCCGACGCAATTCCGCGCCCATCTCGAGGCGCTCGTCAGCACCCGCCGCGCGAAGGTGCGCGCGGCGCCCCGCATCGCCACCATCAGCGGGCGTTGGGCCAGCTTCTTCGTGGGCATCCAACGCTACCTTCGACAGCCGATCGAGATGGGTGGTGGTGGTGACGACGAGTACTACGGCGGAACCCGCAACTACATCGACGCCGGCGTCCGCCTCGCGGTCCGACCGTGGACCGG
>JAUVSA010000103.1 GCA_030597345.1 Bacillota bacterium | reverse complement strand
GAGGGCTACGAGAAGGGCTACTTGCGCAAGTCAGTTGTTTGCAGCCCCTTCGACCGCCGCAACACCGGCGACCACGTCTAGCTGCACCTGGTGGACAGCAAGGTGGTGATCACACACGCGGGAACGACGATTGCTCAACACCCGCTCAAAGTGTAAACACTCGCTGATACAAAAACGCTAACTTTTCGCTGTTACGCGACATGCTCGGAGAATCCGCTTTTTTTCTCCGGCACGGGCTATGAGTGCAGCCAGACCTGAAAAGCAGAACGCCCAGAGAGTGTTTCTCGGGGGGACACCTGACAAGCGCATCGGAGCCCATCTGCGCTGCAGATCAGTTCTGGTACACCGCGGGGCTACGGGCCTGGGAGCTGGCCAGGGTCAGGAGGGCGTGCTTGGCCGCGCCGTCGGGGAGCAGTCCCAGCTCCTGTCGCGCGGCATCGAACCACGAGTGCACGACTCGCCAGGCGTCCTCGATCGCCCCAGTGGAAGCGGCAATCTCCCGAGCGGCCTCCATCTGTTGCGGAGAGACCTCCTTGACCGCCACCATCTGCTCCAGTTGCGCGCGTACATCCCCGTCCGCCTGCTCCGCGGCCAGGACAAGCGGCAAGGTGAGTCTATGCCCGCCCAGTTCCTGTTTCTCCCGGTTCCCCGGACGGCTGTTGTCACCCAGCAGGTTTCGGACGTCATTCGCCAGGTGGTAGGCCACCCCAAACCGTTCACCGAACGATCTCAGGGCCTGCTGGGCTTCGGCCGGTCCTCCGGCGGTCTGCACCCCGGCCTTGCCACAGAATCCGAAGAGACTGCCGGTCTTCGCGCGGACGATCTCCAGGTATTGATCTGTGGAGATCACCCGCTCCCTTGCGCGCAGTTCATCTACCCGTCCTGCGCAGGCGCGTGTTGCTGTCTGCACCAGGTCAGGAAGGAGGACAGCAGCCGTTCCAGCAATCAAGCGGTCGAAGGCAAGGGCAAGAAGGTAGTCGCCGGCCAGCACGGACACCTGGTTTATCCGGGCCGCGCCCATAGAACGGCGCTCCCCCGAACAAGGCGCATCATCTGCCACCTGATCGTGGACCACTGACGCGATATGCGTCAGCTCTGCTACTGTCGCCATCGACAAGCTGCTCTGTGTCGCGCCGCCGGCACACTCCGCCGACAGAAGCAGGACAGTGGCCCGAAGCCGGTTGCCGGGCGGCGGCATTAGCTCTCGCGCTACCGCTCCCACGACGTCGGACTCTCTGAGGGCGAGGAATTCAATGTCTTCTTCCACTTGCGCGAGCAGGTCGGCGAGCGGCGAGTACTGGGTTACTAGCTGCATAGGTGGTTGCTCACAGGTGAGATTCCTATCCATGTCGTTCAGTTGCGGGCTGCGTTCGCGCGGGCACAGAGCCGGTCGTCGGTCCCGGGAGTCGCGATGTCGCTCTCACGGACAGCGTGGGCAAGTCGATGCCGCGCGTCTCCCGATGATGCCAGGGCTGCCAACTCCAGATGCTCACCGGACAGCGATCTCCTCAAGCGCGAGCTTGGCCGTTTCGCAGATGTGCTCAGCATGGCTGTCGGTATGAGCGGTGGAAACGAACATCGCTTCGAACTGCGAGGGGGGCAGATAGACTCCGCGGTCGAGCATTGCGTGGAAGAACCTGGCGTGTCGCTCCGTATCGCTGGCGGCGGCAGATGCGTAGTCCACCACAGGCTGATCAGAGAAGAACATGGTAAGCATCGAGGCGACACGGTTTATGGTGATGGATACGCCAACGCGGGAGGCCGCCTGGTGGAGTCCGTCGGCCAGGAACTGTGCCCGCCGGTCGAGCTGGACATACGGGTCTTCTGAGGCAAGCAACTGGAGGGTGGTGAGGCCGGCGGCGCAGGCTACCGGGTTGCCGGAGAGTGTGCCCGCCTGGTAGACAGGCCCGGAGGGAGCCAGCATGTCCATGATCTCCCGGCGGCCGCCGAAAGCGCCAACCGGGAAGCCGCCGCCGATTATCTTCCCCAGGATTGTTAGATCGGGGATGACATTGTAGGCGCCTTGGGCGCCTCCATAGGACACTCGAAAGCCAGTGATGACCTCGTCGAATACAAGCAGAGAGCCCGCGTTCCGGGTAGCGCGGCGAAGTCCCTCGAGGTACCCGTGCGCAGGCGGCACTACTCCCATGTTGCCGGCGACCGGCTCGATCAGCACACAGGCGATCTCGTCCGCCCGCGATGCCAGCAGGTCTTCGACTGCTGTCAGGTTGTTATAGGGCAGAACGATGGTCTCCGCGGTGATTGCCTCGGGTACACCCGGACAGTCGGGAATGCTGAGAGTGGCGAGGCCGGAGCCAGCGCGGGCGAGGAGACCGTCGCTGTGGCCGTGATATCCCCCCTCGAACTTGACCACCTTGGAGCGATCTGTGTAGGCGCGAGCGAGACGGATTGCGCTCATGACCGCTTCCGTGCCGGAGCTAACCAGCCGCACCGACTCGATGGAGGGCACGGCATCCACGATCATCCGGGCGAGCAAGAGCTCAACCTCCGTCGGCGCGCCGAACGTTGTGCCTCGTCGGGCGGCCTCACAGGCGGCACTCACCACCTCTGCCCGTGCATGCCCGAGTATGAGGGGGCCCCAGGATCCCACGCAGTCGATGTACTCGTTTCCGTCCGCGTCCCATATCGCTGCGCCGAGTCCCCGAGCGATGAAGGGCGGCGTGCCTCCCACGGCCTTGAATGCCCGCACGGGACTGTTGACGCCCCCCGGGATGACTTGCTGAGCCTGGGCAAAGAGAGTCTCCGACTTCGCTTGGCTTCTACTCACTACTTGCTCCTTGCGCACCGGTCGCGGGCGCGCTCTGTGCGGACGTATAGGGTCTGCGGGCCCACGCCTCCTCTCAACTCGAGTCGGGCGACGCGCGCGGTGTCAGCAGATCGGCGTAGTTTGGCGTTGTCTTCTTGAACTCGCGGTCAGAGAAGAGAGCAGCCGGATTCCCCGCCCCGCAGGCACTCGATAGCTCGCCCACCACCGCCAGACACTCTGCCCTCGATCTGCCGTGTATCATGGCGTACATGTTGTACGGAAAGCCCGGGAAGGCAGGACGCTGGTAGCAGTGGGAAACATGGGGAGAGGATGCCAGACACTTGCCCACTCTGTCGATATCATCGTCAGGCACGACCCACGCGGTCATCGAGTTGGCGGCGAATCCCAGGCGACGATGACTGACCAGGGCCCCGTAGCGTCGGATCCGGCCGTCGGTCAGCCATGACCTCAGCGTTCCCAGTAGGCCATCCGCGTCGAGGGGCAGAGAGGCGGCGAGCACGGAGAACGGGTCCGAGCACAGCGGCAGGTCAGTCTCTGCGGCACGTAGGATATCGATATCGGGAGCGGCGGGTGGAGGTGATGGCGCTGGTCCCTTGTGGGCATCACCGGCACTGTCGTGCTCGGAAGCGTCCATGTGCGGCCGAGCCGGTGTCGTCCCTGTTGGCCGGGCTACGAGATCGAAGTGAACAGCAATCTTGAAGCGCCGCAGAGCGGGGAGCCTCCAGGCCCCCTTCACACCGGGCAGGGAGGCGGCCCGAGCGGCCGCCCATTCGAACCAGTCCTCGCCGGGGGCAACTGCGGCATACCAGAGGTTGAGGCGGTGATCCCGCGCATAGCAGTGGGTCACGGGCGCCCAAGTGGCCACCTCCGCTCCAACCGATTCCAGGTGCGAGGGGGCGACTTCGACCGCCGCCAACTCGCTGCTCAGACCGAGGCTCGCGGGCTCGAACACGGGCCCGATCTTGCGGAGGAAGGCGGCTTCCTTCAGTGACGCCAGGCGCTCGATGACACGCTGCTCGGCTTCTCCTACGGTGTCGGCCAAGACAGCAAAGGGCTGCCGCACGAGGGGAAAGGACGCCTGGGCCGCGGTGAGTAGAATCCGGTCTATGCGCGTCAGCAGGAGGGGGCCGTCTATTGCTCGAGCCATCGGGCCGCCTCGCGTGCATGGTAAGTGATGATGAGATCCGCACCAGCGCGGGCGATGCTGGTAAGGACCTCCAATGTGACCGCGCGCTCATCGAGCCATCCGCGCGCGGCGGCCGCTTTGACCATCGCGTATTCCCCGCTCACGTTGTATGCGGCGACCGGCCTGTCCAACGCCGCTCGCACATCGGCGATCACGTCGAGATAGGCAAGCGCCGGTTTGACCATGACGATATCTGCGCCTTCTTCTGCGTCGAGGCGCGCCTCGCGCAGCGCCTCACGTCTATTCGCAGGGTCCATCTGGTAGGAGCGACGATCACCGAATTGAGGGGCAGAGCCGACAGCATCGCGAAAGGGCCCGTAGAAGGCGGAGGCGTATTTGGCCGAGTAGGCCATTATGCCGGTGTCGGAGAAGCCGGCATTGTCCAGGGCGCGCCTGATAGTTGCTACCCGGCCGTCCATCATGTCGGAGGGCGCTACGAAGTCAGCTCCCGCCTCCGCGTGGGAGAGGGCCGCCTGTGCGAGGATGTCGAGGGTGGGGTCGTTCAGGATTTCGCCATCGCTGCCAACCACACCACAGTGGCCGTGAGTGGTATAGGAGCAGAGGCAGAGGTCGGTCATTACGACCAGTTCGGGCAGCGCACGCTTGAGGGCCTGCACTCCCGCTTGCGACGGTCCAGCCGGATTGCCGGCCTCGAGACCGGTCTCGTCCTTCCGCTCCGGAAGACCGAAGAGCAGCACGGATCGGATTCCCTCCTCCCAGGCCGCCGCGGCCTCCTCGACGAGGGAGTCGGGCGAGAGATGAAACTGGCCGGGGAGCGCCTCGATCTCTTCCCGCCGCGCGGCGCCGGGAACCACGAAGAGCGGGTAGATGAAGCGATGCGGATGCAACCTGGTCTCTGCTACGAGTTGGCGGATTGCCTGGGCGCGCCGAAGCCGCCGCGGACGCTGAGTCAGCGATGCTCCGCCGTCTGTCCCGAGTCCCGTCGCCGCGCCGCAATCGGCCGCCCGTCCGTCAACGGCGCGCGGGATTGGTTGTTTCCGTTGCATCGGATCGAATCTCCTCGTCGCTGAGATAACAGGAGGGGTCGGCTCCCCACAGATCGCCGTCGGCCGCGGCTGCGCGGATCCTGCATCCCCCGCAGTACTGCTTGTAGGCGCACGTTCCACATCGACCGGTCAGACGATCCTGTGATTCTCTGAGGCTGCACAGCAAGGGATGATCCGGGTCGCGCCAGATGGCGGAGAAGGGGCGCTCTCGGACATTGCCCAGAGATTCGTGGCCCCAGAACTGGCAAGCATGGACATCGCCACGGGCATCGATATTGGCGAATTTGCGACCGGCAGAGCACCCCCCGTGCATGGTGAGCAACTCGGCCACCTCGGCCGCTCTCTCGGGGTCACGCTCGACGATCAGACGGTAGAGAAGGACGCCATCGGCGTGATTGTCGGTGGTGAGTATCTCGATATCGCGGCCGGCGCGGTGGAGCTCTTCGGTTCTATCGATAAGCCACTCTATGAGTCGTCTGCGTTCCGCCGCCGTGAGATCGCGCTCGGCGAGCTGAGCACCCCGACCCGAGTACACGAGGTGGTACATGCAGAAGCGATTCACCTTCTCGGAGGCGGCCTGGTCGAGGACATCGGGCAGATCGTGCACGTTGTCTTGAGTGACCGTGAAGCGCACGCCGGTCCTCAGCCCGGCTTCGCGGGCGTGGCGGATTCCCTCCCAGGCATCAACGAAGGCTCCCTGTCGACAGCGGAATCGGTCATGGGTCTCGGACATGCCATCGATCGATACACCGACGTACTGAAAGCCTGCCTCCCGCAGGGCTTCGGCGACTTCACTGGTGATGAGAGTCCCGTTTGTGGAGACAACCGGGCGGATTCCTTTGCCGGCGGCATAGGCGCCGAGCCGGCACAGGTCATCGCGCAACACTGGCTCGCCGCCCGAGAACAACAGCACAGGGACGCCCATCTGCGCCAGGTCGTCAATCAGCGCCTCCGCCTGGTGCGTGGTGAGCTCATCGTCAGGCGCGCCTTCGCCGGCCTCATTATAGCAATGGGAGCAGCGCAGGTTGCAGCGCAGAGTCATGTTCCAAACCACAAGCGGACGATCCGCCGTGGTGAACTGAAGCAGACCTGGCTCTTTCTCCTGCTGGCCGCTGGCCTGGCGCAGGGCACGAGAGACTGTCGCTTTTCCGCATAACAGCTTGGTGAAGCCAATCATTCGTTGCTTTCCTCAACATGGGGACTGCGCGCTCGGCCCGCCGCGAAGTAGGTCTCGAGGGCCGTCACCAGTCCCGGCATGGTATGTGTTTCGGCTTCTACGTCAACCGTCAGTCCACATTCGCGCGCGGCGCGCGCGGTGATCGGCCCGATACAGGCCACCCGGCAGCCGCTAAGGGCCTCCGCACCCAGGGCCATCACCACATTGCGAACCATGGACGAGCTGGTGAAGGTCGCGACATCTATGTCGTTATCATCGAGGGCAGTCTTCAGGAGAGACACTCCCGACTCATCTGGTACGGTTCGATAGACGTCGATCACTTCGACGTGAGCGCCTTTCCGGCGGAGCGTGTCGGGCAGGACGTCTCGCGCCTCCGCGGCTCTGGGAAGCAGCACCCGGGAAGCGGACGAGATCTCCGGGAGCTCCTCGGCGAGAC
This sequence comes from Bacillota bacterium, assembly GCA_030597345.1. Taxonomy (GTDB): domain Bacteria; phylum Armatimonadota; class Hebobacteria; order Hebobacterales; family Hebobacteraceae; genus JAUVSA01. The sequence continues at coordinate 1,003 of JAUVSA010000103.1, read as the reverse complement.
ATTCGGCCACCGCGCGGGGGGGAACGAAGTCGACTCTCAACCCGAGGGCATCTAAAGCACAGGCGGTTCCTGGTCCCATGGCTGCCAGGTGAGCGTGTGCCAACGACCTCCAGTCAAGGCCAACGTCACGAAGCTGGCGGCCGAAGGACGTCACTCCGTTTGCCGAGGTGAAGACTACCCAATCCCACTCTCGCGCGAGCAGCGATTTCAGGCGGTCCGCCTCGGGAGGGATGGGTGCTACTCGAATCAGGGGGCACACGAACGGCTCGGCTCCAGCGTCCCGAAGCAGCTCCGCCAGCTTGCTCGCCTGGTGGCGCGGCCTGGGCACTAGCACACGAAGGCCGTTCAGGGGACGCTGATCGAACCACGCCAGGCGGTGTCGGAGGTCTACCACGGGGCCGACCACCAGGACGGCCGGCGCGGCGAAGTCCCGACGCGCCGCTTCCTCCGCGATGTGAGCCAGATCGGACACTATTACGCGTTGACGCCCCGTCGTGCCCCAGCGAACCGCGGCCGCCGGAGTTGCGCCGTCTCGACCGGTGCTGAGCAACTCCCGCGTGATCTCCGCCAGCCTCTTGACACCCATCAGGACGACGACCGTATCAGCAGCCTGTGCCAGCGCGCCCCAGTTCACTGTGCTTCCAGTCTTGCCGAGGTCTTCGTGCCCCGTTGCAATGGCCAGAGACGAAGCGAGGCGGCGGTCGGTGACGGGTATGCCAGCATACGCAGGAGCGGCCAGGGCCGAGGTGACTCCGGGAACCACCACGAACGGGATTCCACGCCGGACCAGGTAGTCGGCTTCTTCGCCTCCTCTGCCGAAGAGAAACGGATCGCCTCCCTTGAGGCGGCAGACCGCAGAGCCTTTGCCAGCCTCTTCTGCCAGGACTTGGTTGATCTGGTCCTGAGTGAGGGAATGACGCCCGGCTGCCTTGCCGACGTAAACGAGACGGGCGTCGGGTCGCGCCTCGAGAAGGAGTTCCTGGTTGACGAGCCGGTCGTATAT
>JAUVSA010000119.1 GCA_030597345.1 Bacillota bacterium | reverse complement strand
CCGCGCGGCCTCGGTTTCTCGGGAGCCTGGAGCCGACGGACGGCGCGCTCGCGCAGCGAGAGCGGTATCTCTTCGGCCATCGTTCGTGTCTCCCCGCCATCACCGCGAACCAGCAGGGGGCGGGAAAGCGAAAGGCCGAGGCTTCGAAGAGCGGCGCGCGCGGGCAGCTCCTGGCCGTAGTGCAGCAGCCGAACGCACTCCCCAGTTCGCAGGGCGGCGGAGATCGTCCAGGGTCGGTATCCGGCCGCGGATGGCATGAGTTCGAGATGAGTGATCTTGGCGGATTCCACCGCCCGCTCCTTCCGCCACAGACCTAAGGAGGAGTGCACAATGAGGCGCGATCCGCCATCTGCCACCGTGACGGCCCGCCGCGCGCGCAGCATCGTCAGCCAGGCGAGGAAGGCTCCCGCTGTAACGGACATGGCGACTGCTTCTCGCAGCCCCGCCGTTGTCCACCAGACGCGGCCGTAGTGATGTAAGGACATCAGCACAACTGACGTAAGGGCGAGCACGAGCGCCGCGAAGCCGGCCGCACGCCAGAAGTAGTCGCGCCTCCTCGGTCGCCACTGCGACGTGTGATCCCCCTCCGGGACCGATCCGCTCAGCAGCGCCGCGCCCAGTCCAATCCACAGAAGGCCGAGGAGCCAGAGGGCCTTGCGCGCAGTGGGCATCGCGTCCCACAGTTGCTCTCGCTGCGCGGCCATCGCCTCTCGCCACTCCACTTTGTCCGGCCAGTGCACCCGAAGGCGGCCCTGCTCGCCCTCCAGGTAGGCCAGCTCCCGAGTCTCTCCCGGCCGCTCCCGCCGCCCCGCGTAGTCCACCCAGATGTGAGTGAAAGAGGCGCGAATCTCGTACGGAAGGCCCTTGCCCTCCAGTAGACTGGCCAGCAAGATCGTCTTGGACTCACAGTCCCCGTGGGAGGTCCGCGCCGCCTCCAGGGCGGTCGGCACATACCACGGGACTCGGTACGTCTTCCAGTCCGGGGCGGGCACCAACAGGCTGTCCACGAAGAACTCGATGCTCGCCGCGCGCGAGGGCAAGTCCCACCCCATCTTCCGCTCCACCTCTGGGTCAATCGGGAGCTGGCGATACCGCCCCAGGTTCCGAACGAGCACCACCGGGTTGGGGTAGCAGGAGAGCAGTGTCCACACCACAGCAGCAACGAGGAGAAGCAGGATCCGTCGGCGCCCGCCTGCTGCACCGCGGCCGCGCGAGCAGTCGCTCACGCTCGCCTCCCGGTCCGACCCGTGTCTCCGGCAAGCCGAGCCAGCGTACGCCGGATGCGAGGGGCGTGGGTCCCCTCCCAGTAGACGCGACCACATCCCACACACCGCGCGTATGTCTCGTGCGTGAGGTAGACGAACGGCGGGACGCGGTCCCACACTTCGTCTCGGGTGGCCGGTGCAAGCGTCTCATTGCACACGGTGCAGCGGGTCAGCGCCCGGGCATCGCCCAGGTCGAGGGGAACGTCGCGAACGAGCTGTGCCAGCTGCTCCTCGACGTGGTCTTCGTTGACGAAGATGATGCGCACATCCGGCGGATCCGGGAATCTCGTATCACGGGTCAGCACGATTGCGTCGCGCTCTCTCGCCGTCGCAACGATCTCGTGATCATCGGCGGCGGGATCGTAGTGGACGTCGAAGCCGAAGGCGCGCAGCCACCTGGCCAGACGTCCAAGCATGCTGTCGGCGACGAACCGCGGTCTCACAGAAGGTCCTCCCCTACCCCCCGAACGGTTCGGCGCGGCCAGTTCCCCTCCTGCCCCAGGGCGGCGAGCCTGACAACCTCGTCAGGGCGTGGTATAATGTCGTGGGAGATCGGGCTGCGATCTCCCTTTTTGGGGACACTATGACCGTACTCTCCGCGATCTTCGATTCTACACGCCGCGAATTGCGTCGGGCACGCGCGCTCGCCGGCGAGATCAGCGCGCTGAGCGCGGAGATGCAGCATCTCACCGATGAGCAGATCCGCGCTAAGACCGATGAGTTCCGCGACCGTCTGGCGCACGGCGAGGCGCTGGACGATGTCATGATCGAGGCCTTCGCTCTCGTCAGAGAGGCGACATGGCGGATCCTTGGCAACGGACAGAGTCGCTTCTTCATCCACCGGGAGGGACGCATGACCCCGGAGGAGGTGATCCTGCCCGCGGAGGAGGCCGACCGACACGAGGAACGTCTCCAAGCTGAGGGATTGCGCTACGAGCGCGAGCGCTATATGGCGCACTTCGACGTCCAGATGATGGGCGGGATAATGCTGCACTGGGGCCGCGTCGCCGAGATGAGGACAGGCGAGGGCAAGACCCAAGTGGCGGTGCTGGCCCTCTACCTGAACGCGCTGGAGGGCAAGGGCGCTCACCTGCTCACCCACAACGACTACCTGGCCGAGCGCGACTGCGAATGGATGAGGCCCATCTATGAGGCGCTTGGACTCACCGTCGGAGTGATCCAGCACGATATGGCCCCTGAGGACCGCCAAGCCGCCTACGCCTGTGACGTCACCTACGCCACGAACTCGGAGGCGGGGTTCGACTATCTCAGAGACAACACGGTGGACTATGCTGACTGGCTCGTGCTTCGGGACCTGAACTACGCCATCGTGGACGAGGCAGACAGCCTCCTCATCGACGAGGCACGCACGCCGCTCATCCTCGCCGGCGCCGGAACGAAGCCCACGGAGCTCTATCGGCGGGTCGATCGCGTGATACCTCGTCTGACCGCCGATACCGACTACATCGTGGACGAGAAGGGCAAGGTCGCGACCCTGGCCGAGGATGGGATCCGCAAGCTGGAGCGAGACCTCGGTGTGTCCAACCTGTCTGACCCGGAGAACCTAGAGATCTTCCAGCACGTCAATGCCGCGCTGCGCGCCTATGCGTGCTACAAGCGAGACGTGGACTACGTCGTACGGGACGGAAAGGTCATCATCGTCGACGAGTTCACCGGCCGGCTGATGTACGGCCGCCGTTACTCGGAAGGGCTGCACCAGGCCATCGAAGCCAAAGAGAAGGTGCAGATCGAACGCGAGAACATTACCACCGCCACCATCACCCACCAGAACTTCTTCCGCCTCTACAATAAGCTGGCCGGCATGACGGGCACCGCGAAGACGGAGGAGCCCGAGTTCCTCAAAGTCTACGGAATGCCAGCCGCCGTCGTACCTACCCATCGGCCCATGATCCGCGAGGATAACCCCGATGTGATCTACAAGACCCAGGAGGCGAAGTTCCACGGGATCACGGCCGAGATCCTGCAGATGAAGGCCCTGGGCCGGCCGACCCTGGTGGGCACCCGCTCCATCGACGTATCGGAAAGACTGAGCGAACGGCTGAAGCCGGAGCGGCTCCAACTGCTGGCGCAGCTGATGCTCTTGGAGGACGCTCTGCTGGAGGCGCGGGAGTTGACGGAGCTCCAGCGCCGGGAGCTGAGTCGCGCCCTGCGAGCCCGGTTGGGAGAGATCGAGCAGGATTTGCGCCACCTGCAGGCGGCGGTGGCGAAGCTCGACCAGAGCCCGGCGCGGATCGCACAGCCGGAGGAAGAGAGCAGGATCCAGCACCGCCTGACACGCACAGCGCGCCTCGGCGAGGAGATTCAGGAGCTGATCCGGCGCCTCGAGAGCGACGACGCGGTGGGGACCGGCGAGATCCGGCGGATCGCCGAGATCATCTGCTATCAGGTCCTCGAGGAAATCCCGATGGGGCGTACCGCTGCCCTTCTTCGCTCCTGCGAGATAGACCCAGGCGTGACGCTGCCGCAGAACACCCGCCAGCTCGCTCGATTGATCGGCATCGACGAGAACGGCCACGAGAGGCTCGCAGAGGTGCTCCGACGGGGCATCACCCATCGCGTGCTAAACGCCAAGTACCACGAGATGGAGGCCCACATCATCGCCCAGGCGGGGCGGCCCGGCGCCCTCACCATCGCCACCAACATGGCCGGACGAGGCGTGGACATCCTCCTCGGCGGCAACCCTCAGGAGATGGCCAACGAGGTGCTGCATCGGGACGGCATCGAACCCGCGCAGGCGACGGCGGAGCAGCGGGCGGCCGCCCTCAAGGAGGCGGAGGAGACCTGTGCCCGAGACAAGGAGAAGGTGCTGAACCTGGGGGGGTTTCACATCCTCGGCACCGAGAGGCACGAGAGCCGTCGCATCGACAACCAGCTGCGGGGCCGGGCGGGGCGACAGGGCGACCCCGGATCGTCTCGCTTCTACATCTCTTTCGAAGATGAGCTGATGCGGCTCTTCGGCCCGGAGCGGCTGGACTTCTTCCTCAGCAAGTGGCCGGAGAACGAGCCGATAGAGGCCAAGCTGACGAGCCGGATGATCGAGAACGCGCAGAAGAAGGTGGAGGCCCACAACTTCGAGATCCGCAAACACCGGCTCCAGTACGACGATGTGATGAACCACCAGCGGACCCTGATTTACGAGCAGCGCAAGCGCGTGCTGCTCGGTGAGGATTTGCGCGATAGCGTCATCGCCCACATGACAGAGTTCGTCGAGGCGCGAGTCAACGAGTTCTCCAGCCCCGAGATCCACCCCGACGATTGGAGTCTGGAGTCCCTGCACCAGGCGCTGGCCGAGGTCTTTCCCATCCAGGCGACGGCGGAGCAGATGCGCGAGTATCGGCACCACGACGAGCTCGTCGACTTCCTCCAGGGCGACATCCTCGCCGCCTACGACGAGCGTGAGCGAGAGGCCGGGGCGGAGCAGATGCGGAATCTGGAGCGGCTGGTCACTCTGCGGGTCGTCAGCGGACGCTGGATAGATCACCTCGCCGCGATGCAGGACCTGGAGGAGGGAATCGGGCTGCGGGGTTACGCCGGAGTCGATCCCCTCATCATCTATCGCAAAGAAAGCTATGATTACTGGCAGAATCTGCTGTCCACCGTTCGCGAGGACATCATCAGATATCTCTTCCGGGTCCCCATCGAAGAGCAGCAGACACGGGAAGCAGAGCACGCGAGGATGGCGCTCGGAACCACGCCCCAGGGACAGCCGGTCGAAGCCGAAGAGGCGGACGTCCTTCAGGCCTCGGCCTCGCCGGCCTCCGCGGGTACCGCGGTGAAGGCCCCGCCTCGCCGAGCCCTTCCCCGCCGCCGCGCGGCAGCGAGGACGGGCCAGAAGGTGGGTCGGAACGACCCCTGCCCATGCGGCAGTGGGCGAAAATACAAGCGATGTTGTGGTCGCAGAGGCAGCAGCGAGGGCCGCTAGGGACCCGCGTGTGTCTAACCGACAGGAACCGATAGGAACCGATAGGAGGTGATTGCGCGTGGCAGATTTGCGCGAGCTACGAGAGCGCGCAGAGCAGATGCTCAATCTAGCGCATGAACTGAGGGATCGTCTTTGACTTGGCTCAGCGCGATAGTGAGCTGAGCGAGCTGGAGAAGCAAGCGGCCGCGCCCGATCTCTGGGAGAATCCCCAGGCCGCTCAGAAACTGCACGCAGACATTGCTCGCCGCAAGCGCGAGCTCGAGCCAATGCGCCAGCTCCTCTCGAAGGCAGAGGATCTCGCCATTCTTGCCCAGCTCGCCGAGGAAGAGAGCTCGGACGGAGAGGCCGCGGAGATCGAGGCCGGTCTGGCCGAAATCGAGCGGATGACGGCCGAGCAGGAGCTGGCCCAGCTCTTCACGGGTGAGTACGACGACCACAATGCGCTGATTTCCATCAACGCCGGAGCCGGAGGCACAGAGTCGTGCGACTGGGTGGATATGCTGTCCCGCATGTACGGACGCTGGGCCGAACAGCACGGCTACGGCTGGGAGATCATCGACCGCACGCCCGGAGAGCAGGCCGGGAGCCGGGGCCTCACGGCCTGTGTGACTGGGCCCAACGCATATGGGCGTCTTCGGGGGGAGCGGGGCGTACACAGGCTGGTGCGGATCTCCCCCTTCGATGCCGCTAGCCGCCGCCACACTTCCTTCGCCTCCGTGGACGCAATACCTGAGGTGGAAGAGGCCGACGAGGTGGAGATCAACCCGGACGACCTGAGAGTAGACACATTCCGCGCCACCGGCGCGGGCGGCCAGCACGTCAACAAGACCGACTCCGCGGTGCGAATGACCCACCTTCCCACCGGCATAGTGGTGTCCTGCCAGAACGAACGCTCCCAGCACAAGAACCGGGCCTCCGCCCTCCGGGTTCTCAAGGCCCGCCTCCTCGAACTTCAGCGCCAAGAGCAGGAGAAGAAGCTGGCCGAACTCCGAGGAGAGCAGACCGAGATCGCCTGGGGACACCAGATCCGCTCATATGTGCTGCATCCGTACCAAATGGTGAAGGACCATCGAACCGCCCACGAAACGGGTAATGCGGCGGCCGTCCTGGAGGGCGCAATCGACGACTTCCTGGAGGCCTACCTCCGCTATGATATGGCCCGGCGCGCCAGGTCGCACACCGAGTAAGGTTTTGCCTGAAAAGGCATGGGGTATAGGATCTTTGGAGGCAGACCCTGGGCTTCGGCCCAAAGGGAGGTGCCGACATGAGGGTTAGCAGACTGAGAGGGACCTTGCTGGCGTTTGTCGCCCTCACAGCAGCCCTGGCCACGGGAGTGGCGTGGGGCGAAGTGCTGGGGACGGCGACGGGGCCGCTGGAGGCGGAGCGGCCGCGGGAGAAGGCATGCACGCTGGGCGATCTAGTCGCCGACGCGGCCCGCGCTTCGGTGCTGGCGGACCTCGCCCTGAT
>JAUVSA010000260.1 GCA_030597345.1 Bacillota bacterium | reverse complement strand
TGGCGAGGATGGTGCACTTCCCCCCATAGCTCTCTTTCAGCTGCACCGCCGCCTCGATTGCCGGCATGTCGAAGGGGTTTATGATCGCCGGAACCCCCTCTCGCACCAAAGTGTTCGTCTCCGGATCAATCCGCACTTGGGTGGTGTCCGGTACTTGCTTGATGCAGGCAACGATGTTTAGCATACTGCCAGCTACACCCATTCTGTGATATTGCGCACGATGTTAGCCACGCCCCACTCGTCCTTGCACTCTAAGACAGTCTTCCCATATGTTATCTTATGCTATCTGAGGTCGGCTGCTCCGTCAACCATACTGCTGACTGGCGCTACCTTGCTTGACGACCTGCCACGTATGGCTGCACTCCAATCGTCGCGTCGCCGTGGTCGCTCCATGCTGCTGCGCCCACAGCATCGCACGAAGCCGCTCCTCCACCCATCCTCGCTGCTTCGCCCAACTCACGGCCATCATCCTCAAGCGATCTGTTCACCTTTGGAGTTACAGCTTCGTCCAGTCTTGGTTGTTACACCACAATCCTGCGTCGAGAGGAACATCGCCACTTCGTGCGGAACGTCGCGGCGAAGAGAGGTGCACCGTGACAGACACTGGAGATGCATTCACCATTCGTGTCAACGGAGTCGAGCACAGCCTGACAGTGGCCGGCTCCCGTGATCTGCTCAGCGTGCTTCGCCACGAGTTGGGCTTGACGGGCACCAAGTATGGCTGCGGCGCGGGCAAATGCGGCAGCTGCACGGTCTTGGTGGATGATCGGGAAGTCCGGTCCTGTGTGATTCCGATTTCCGCGGTCGTCGGCCGGTCTGTAACCACCATCGAGGGCCTCGGCGCAGACGGTCTGCACCCTGTCCAAGATGCCTTCCTTGAGGCGCAGGCCTTCCAGTGCGGTTACTGCACTCCGGGCATGATCATGGGCGCCGTGGGACTGCTCCGTCGGAACCCCACTCCCACGGAACTGGAGATCCGCGAAGCTCTGGCAGGCAATCTCTGCCGGTGCGCAGTCTATCCGCGCGTCATCCGCGCCATTCAGCTTGCCGCGCAGAAGATGGCGAGATAGGGGAGAGCCATGGAGAGGGACGACTCGAGACTGACCCGCCGAGAATTCCTCGGCCTCACTGGAGGCCTGGTCGTCTATCTCGCCATACCCGGACAGCTGGCGCTGGCCGCTGGCGAGACGGAGGCCGGCAGGGCCCCGGAGTTCAACGCGTACGTCCGCATCGCGCCCGACAACCGGGTCACCGTCTTCACGGGCAAAGTCGAGATGGGCCAAGGCAATCAGACAGCGCTCGGGCAAATGGTGGCGGAGGAGCTCACAGTACCCATGTCGTCGATAGACATGGTGATGGGAGACACCGATCGAGTGCCTTACGATGGTGGAACATGGGGAAGCATGAGCATACGGTTCATGGGGGTTGAGCTCCGTGCGGCGGCCGCCGAGGCACGGGAGATCCTGACGCAAATGGCAGCCGAGAAGTGGGGAGTGACTGCGAACGAGGTGGTCGTCAGCGATGGGAGGATCTCGCTGGCTAGAGACGCCAGCACCTCGGTCACACTGGGGGAGCTTACGCAGGGGAAACAGATCATGCGGGAGCTCGAGCGCGAACCGAGCCTGCGGCCCGTCAGCGACTACCGCGTTGTGGGGAAGTCTGTCCCCAGATTGGATGGGCGCGCGATAGTCGCAGGAGAGGAGCAGTTCGTGGGGGACGTTCGGCTTCCCGGTATGCTCTACGGCGCGGTACTCCATCCGCCGTCGTTTGGCGCCCGCCTCACCAGCACCGACGCCGGACCCGCGGAGAGGATGGTGGGCGTGATCGCAGTTGTGCGCGAGGGGGAGTTCGTGGGCGTGGTTTCCGAGCGGCGGGAGATCGCGGAGGAGGCGCGCGATCTGATAAGGGCGACCTGGGAGGAAGTGGCGCATCCGTCCATGGCGACTCTCTATGAGGACCTGCGGAAGACGGCGACACTGGACGATACGGTTTCCGAAGAGGGGGCCCCGGCTGAGGCCCTCGAGTCCGCTCGGCGAGACTTCAGCGCCACCTATCGCACCGCCTTTGTGGCCCACGCGCCCGTGGAGCCACATGTTGCCGTGGCGGACGTTAAGCAGGACCGGGAGACGGTCTACTCCAACACTCAGACCCCGTTCCTACAACGCGATGCGGTGGCTCAGGCGCTCGGCCTTGATCCCCAGCAGGTTCGTATGCTTGTCCCCCGTCTTGGGGGCGGATTCGGCGGGAAGACGAATGCCGATGTCGCCATCGCGTCGGCGCGCCTTTCTCGGGCTGTGAACCGGCCCGTCATGCTCAGTCAGAGCCGGACCGAGGAGATGACCTGGAACTACTTCAAACCTGCCGCTCTGATCGACATCCGCTGCGCGGTCAACGGGCAGGGGCAAATCGATGCTTGGGACTGCGACGTCTACAACTGCGGGGGCCGCGGAGCGGCTCCTCCCTATCAGCTCGCGAACCACCGCGTCCGTTCCTTTGGCTCCGACTCACCCCTGCGCCAGGGCGCCTGGCGGGGCCTGGCCGGGTCTGCCAACACCTTTGCCATCGAGGTGCATATGGACGATGTGGCCAGCCAACTGGGCGAGGATCCGGTCGAGTTTCGGCTGCGTCACCTCGGCAACGATCCCCGACTCGCTAATACCGTGCGGGCGGTGGCCGAGAAGTACGGCTGGCAGCCCAAGCGCGCGCCCACAGGCCGAGGAGTCGGGTTCGCCTGCGCAATCGATGTAGGCTCTCGCGTGGCCGAGATCGTGGAGGTGGAGATAGACCGAGACACAGGCGTTGTCCGCGTGCTCCGGGTTGTAGTCGCGCACGAGAGCGGCCTCGTCATCAATCCGGACGGCATAGAGAGTCAGATCGAAGGCGCGATCATCATGGGTCTCGGCCCGGCGCTCTGGGAGGCCGTCCGCTACGAGAGAGGGCGGATACTGACGGACGGCTACTCAGAGTATCCCATCCCCACTATGCGCGACGCCCCTGAGATCAATATCGTTCTAGTTCCCAATGTGACGCATCCGCCCCAGGGAGCAGGGGAGCCTGCGATCTTCCCCATCGCCGCGGCGGTTGCCAACGCAATCTTCGATGCCACGGGGAAACGGCTGCGAGAGCTCCCCCTGTCGCCCGATCGCGTCCTTGCCGCCCTCCGGGCCTAGCCGAACGGCCGTCCCGTTTCGCGAATGATGGCAATGGAGCCGGCGGCAGGATTCGAACCCGCGACCAACTGATTACAAATCAGCCGCTCTTCCAACTGAGCTACGCCGGCCTCCCCTATTCGCCTTTAATGGCTCTAATACGCCGCTAGAGCCCATTTCAGAAGCTAGAAGATATGACTCAGGACAGGCCGAATCTAGTAATCAGTAGTACGGTTTCCGTACGCTCTCGACCGGTGTTCTGCCGTCCCTGTCCAGTCCCGATTCTATCAGATTGCCGTCGCCCTGTCACCTTTGAAGCCGCCGT
>JAUVSA010000217.1 GCA_030597345.1 Bacillota bacterium | reverse complement strand
GGTTCAGCTCTGTCGCCGGCAGAGGAGCGAGATAGCACGGGCCGGCGGCGGCCGCGTGAAGCGGAAGCGCCCCCGGACCGAGGGGTCCCGGGTCCACATAAACCGGGGCCGACGGAGCTGCTGACATGGTGGCCAGGATATGAGTGCGCCTCTCGTCCGGCAGCGCGATGATCGCCGTGGCCTGCTCTGCCTCGGCCAACCGGCCCAGTTCTTCCTGCATGGCGGCGAGGAAGGACTGTGCCGGCCCGAAGAACGGAAGGAGCGACAGCAACGACGCCAGGTTCGGTCTATAGCGCCCGGTCGTGGGTTCGTGAACAAGCACTCCTTCGGCCACCAGCGTCCGCAGAAGACGGAGCACAGTCGACTTGCTCATGCCCAGAGTCGCGCTCAGTTCCGAGAGCTGCTTGCCCTCCGCTGAACGCTCGACGGCGCGCAGCACCTTCATGCCCCGGACGACTGACTTGAGCACAGGTGTCTGGTGATTCCTGGAACTCACGAGGCAAGCCTCACCGAGGAGTGTCCCGTCCAGTCACTCGATCACACGGAAGGACATCCCGGAGTACAGTTCGGACTTGCCACAGGGACTCCTGCTGCCGCGCTGAGCGCGCACGAGCGTCGTGCTGGGGGCCGGAGCCGCGGCCGGGGAGATGCAGACCGGGGACTCAGCGGCCGTGCGTCTTAGCGGCTGGCGCGCGTGTAGTGTGGGCCCGTGTCTAGTGTGGGCCGCGGAGTCGAGATAGTGCAGGTTTGCCCAGGCTACCATAGTGGGAACATGATAGTACCCCTGCTGTACGGCGGGGGCGGCCCCCGCAGAGGCATCCCTATAACATGGGAGCGGGGGCCGTTGGCATAACGGTGGACGGCCACAAAAGAGCCGGGCCCCCGCCTCCGCCGCTCCGCTAATGGGCGTCGGCAAGCCCGACTCTCAATGCACCCGATATTCCTGAACGCGCGAAAGCGCCGTGCTGACTGCCGTCATTGTATATGTTCGACGCTAACCGCCTGACCCCTGCGGAGATACATCCCAGGACGAGGCCGTTGGGGAGGCTGTGAGGGAGGCAGCACGCTCGGCTCAGCCTGGGCGCAGGGCGTCGGCGTCCAGCTCTGCCAGTCTCCGCCGGTAGTCCTCGACCCCTCGGAACTGGATCGCCCGCCATCCCGCCTCCCGCGCCCCCGCGACGTGCTGCGGCAGGTCGTCCACGAACACGTGATGATCCGGCGGCTCCCCGCTGAGCGACTCGATGCGTCGGAAGATCTCCAGGTCCGGCTTGCGCATCCCCACCTCGTGGGAGAACACGCACCGGTCGAACAGCGGAAACACGTCGGGCCATTGCTCCCCAATCCACTCCACGTGCGGCGCATTCGTGTTCGACAGCATGAATCGCGGCCGGCGCAGCTCCCGCACGACGTCCAGCATCGGCGGGTTGAGGCTGAAGGTGTCCTGCCAGGCCAGACGCAGCTCGGCCGGACTCATCGTCAGGCCGAGATCGCGCACCAGCAGCGGATGGAGCGAGTCGAAATCCCCGCCTCTGTCAACCCGCGCCTGCTCGTAGTGCTCCCGGAATATCTGCTCCACCGCCGCGCCGGGCCGACAGCGCGCACGCAGCTTCTCGAAGCACCACTCTTCGTGCACGAAGATCAGCACGTTGCCAAGATCGAAAACCGGAACCAGTGCCATGCCGTGCTTTCTTCGACGCACCCGAACTTAGCCCTGCGCGCACCCCAACGAGCGGAGGAGACGCGCGGGCGCAGAGAGAAACCGATGGCGATGACACGCCCGTCGGAAGCGACAGCACACCGCACGCGGCCCTCCCTCCTCCGGATCGGCCTGGTGCTGATCCTCGTCCTCTACCTCGCGCTCGCCACCCTCCAGTCCTTCGCCACTCGCCTCCAGTGGGGCCCCGACGAACCCGCCCATATCATCTACGTCCGCTCCCTCGCCATTGACGGCCGGCTGCCCGCCCTCACCCACACCGAGGCCGACGACGCCTACGTTCCCGGCGCCGCCCGCAGTCACCAGGCCCATCATCCGCCTCTCTACTACGCTCTCGCCGCCCTCGTCTGGCGCGCCTTTCCGGGCCGCGCCGATCAAATGGTCACCTACACCGACGTAACGACCGGCCAGGTCCACACCTTCTCGGTCCCCGGCCCCGTGCGGCCGGTTCGGTTCCTCTCCGTGATGCTCGGCGCGCTGACCCTCCTCTTCGCCTGGGCAACCGCAAGAACCGTCTTCCCCGACCGGCCGGCGGTGTGCCTGGCGGGAGTCGCGCTGGCTGCGTTCACGCCGATGTTCACGTATCTGAATGGGGTGATCATCAATGACTCGCTGTTGATCGCCTTCTTCTCGGCCGCCGCCTGGCAGTGGGCCCGCATCCTCCGATTCGGCGCCGGCCGGAGGGACATCTTGCTGTTGGGGCTGCTCGTCGGCGTCGCCATCAACGCGAAGGAAACCGCGCTCGGGCTCGTTCCGCTCTCCGCGATCGTGCTCGCCCTCGAGCCCGGGGCCGACTCATGGCGGCGCCGCCTCCTCAACATCGCCTCCATCGCCGGCTTGGCGGTCGCGCTCGGCGGATGGTGGTACGCGCGCAAGTGGGCGATCTTCGGCACGCCGCTGGTGTACGCGTACTTCGCTCCCCTGCTGGAGCTGCCTGACCCGCACCGGGCCCAGGTGCTGAGTCTCCTGCCCGCAACCTTGTTCTTGTTCACGTTCGTGCCGGTGGATGTCATCGGGGCCCGCGCCAACGTGGGTCTGGTCGCGGTCTTCTTCGCCGCTGGAACCGTGCTGTCGCTGGTAGGGATTGCGTTGACGTTCTCCCGGAGGCGGAAGCTAGGCCTGCCGCGCTACCAGGTGGTGACGTTGGTGGTCTGGCTGGCGGCCGCGGTGGTGGTGGTGGGTGGGCTGCTGCGGAACGTGCTGTTCGTGGACTGGAGAATGGGGACAGCCGGCGGGCGCTTTCTCGTCTCGGTCCTGCCCATGCTGGCGCTGGTCTCCGCCCGCGGCCTCAGTGTGCTCTTCGGCGATCGCCGCGGCGCGAAGGTCGGCCTCGTCGCTGCCTGCCTCCTCCTGCTGGCGATGAACCTCTACGCCATCTGGGCCACCAGCGCCGGCTACCAGACCCTGTGGTTCGTCCCAATGCGACCATAAAAACCCAGCAATCTCCTGCCTCTTGCACCTCGCCTCTTGACAGGGCGTGGTATAATAGAGCGGCGAAGCGTGGATACGACCCTCCGCCCTCCACACGCCGCGGTCCTCACGCCGAGACTGTGGAGCCGGACCTCCCGTCCTTCCCCGCCGCCGGACAGCGCTCGCAGCGGACTCCCACTGGGAGAAGCGACCGGTAGGGCATCGCATCTGCTGCGTCAAAAGTGCTGACCGCGGAGGTTGCATCGAGGTGAGAATCAAGATCATCGCGTGTGAAGTGATGTTCCGCGAGCTCTGTCTCTGTGCGGCCAGAGCCCGAAACATCATCGACCTCCTCTCCTTGCGGCGCGGACTGCACTCCAACCCCGACACTCTGCGAGAAGAGGTGCAGGCCGCCATCGATGCGACGGACGAGACGGAGTTCCAGGCCGTCGGTCTGGCCTACGGTCTGTGCAGCAACGGCGTCGCCGGCTTGCGCGCCCGCGGCGTGCCGCTCGTGGTTCCTCGCGCCCATGACTGCATAACACTCCTCCTCGGCTCCAAAGAAGCGTATGCCACCCGCTTCGCCGAGAACCCGGGCACCTACTACTACAGCGGGGGATGGATCGAACGAGCGGACGACAGCGTGCCCCGCCGGCATGAAGATGGGGCCGGGCTCGACGCCTCCTTCGAGGAGCTGGTCGCCAAGTATGGGCGCGACAACGCCGAGTACCTGCAGCAGGTGCAGTCGAGCTGGATTCAGCACTACACCCACGCGACTCACATCAACACCGAGCTCGGCGATATCGAGGGCTACCGGACCTACATCCGCCGCGTCGCCGAGGAGCGAGGCTGGCAGTTCGACGAGATCCCGGGAGACCTCTCCATCCTACAGGCGCTCATGGATGGTGATTGGGACGACGACTCATTCCTCGTCGTATCGCCCGGCCGGCAAGTGCTGGCCCGCGTCGGGCCCGAGATCATGG
>JAUVSA010000143.1 GCA_030597345.1 Bacillota bacterium | reverse complement strand
TGGAGGCGTGCGTGGAGGAGTGGGGGGAGGAGCGGGTGCTCGCGGCGGCGGGAGAGGCGGGCCTGTGCGAAGACGGGACACTGGGGTTCGTTCAGCGGGAGATTCTGGAGAGCGTCAACCGCGATCTGCTGGAAGGGGGAACGAGCGGCAGCACCGATATTGGGCGGATGCAGCGCGCGCTGATAGGGAAAGGGCCCGACACAAGCGGGCGGAGGGCCCGGCTAGTGCAGAACGAGAAGGCGGCAAGAGAACTGATGGCCGCGTGCCGCGCGGTGCCGCCGCCTGCTGGGGATGCGGAGACTTACGTGAGGTGGGAGCGACTGGCGCAGCGGTCGGAGGGCGAGAGTGGATGGCCGCTGCTTGGGGAAGGGACGAGAAGGCTGGTGCGCGCGGCGATGGCACGGTACGAGCTATACGAGAAGGCGCGGAGTGGGGTGAGGTGGGCCGTCGAGAGGGCGGAGTGGGCGCTGGCGTCAGGGATGATAGAGCCGCTCCGCCTGGACTTCGACAGCGGGGCATTGGTCTATCCACTCTACATCACCAGCCTCGGCGGGGGCGTGACGGACATCCAGCTCTATGTGTTGTCAGACCATCGAATGGTTGCGAGGGGAGAGCGCGGCCGCTATCAGCGGCGATTCACAACGAGCTTCGCGGGGATGCTGGACGCAGAGGCGTTGAAGGCAGCGCCGACGCTTGCGGAGTTGGTGCGGGAGGGGCGGACGTTTCTGACAGAGTTGCGTACGAAGCTCGTAGCGCAGGAGATGACTGACGACGTCGCGTTCGCGCGCGCTCCGACGGACGCGGCGTATCGGGAAGAAGTAACTGCGGAGGAGCTGGCTCGCCGCGCTACCGGGCCCCGAGGAGTCGGCCGCGGGTTGGGTCCGAGAGACAGGCAGTCAGGTCAGGTTCCGCTGCGGGACAAGGAGGAACTCAGGGATGCTGCATTGACGGAGCCAGAGTTCCTGCTGCTCGGGATTCTGGCGGGGTTGGCGGTGATTCTGGTCGGGCGGGGCCTGCTGCGGCGCGCGGCGGGGCGCCGAGGTTCATGAGGCTGTCGTCGGCGGGAGGGGAAGCTCGATAGGCGGGGCGAAGCTGTGGCGGTGAGATGGCGAGTCGAATCATAATTCATGTGGACATGGACGCGTTCTACGCGGCGGTGGAGCAGCGAGATCGACCGGAGCTGAAGGGACGGCCGGTCATCGTCGGGGGGACGCCGCAGGGGCGGGGGGTGGTGTCGACCGCGTCATACGAAGCGCGGAAGCTCGGCATCCACTCGGCAATGCCGGCGGCGCAGGCGGTGAGGCTTTGCTCACACGGGGTGTTTCTTCCCGTTGACATGCGGAAGTACCGCCAGGTCTCGGCGGAGGTCATGGCAATTCTGGCGCAGCATGCGGACCTGATGGAGCAGATCTCCATCGATGAAGCATTCCTGGATGTCACGAATCGCGCGCGGGACTTTGCCGCGGCGGAACGGATCGGCAAGAGGATCAAGCGCGCGATCAGAGGGGAACTCAAGCTGACGGCCTCCATAGGGGTGGGTCCGAACAAGTTCCTGGCGAAGCTGTGCTCGGATCTGCGGAAGCCGGATGGGCTGGTAGTCGTGACGCCGCACGAAGCGGAGGAGTTCCTTGCGCCGCTGCCGGTTGGGAAGCTGTGGGGGGTGGGGCCGAAGACCGAGAAGCGGCTGCAGGAGCGGGGCCTGAGGACGATGGGAGATGTGGCGCGGGCGCCGACCGAGCAGCGGCGAGGGCTGCTGGGGGCATGGGGGGATGTCGTTCACGAGTTGTCGCGGGGGATCGACGATCGGCCGGTGGAGCCCGTGCGGGAGGCAAAGTCGGCGAGCGCGGAGGAGACCTTCCCGCGAGATCTGGGCGATGTGAAGGATATGCAGAAAGCGCTTGCGGACTTGAGCCGGGAGGTGGCGAGGCGGCTCCAGGCAGAGGGGGTGAGGGCGCGCACAGTCGCGATCAAGATTAGGTTCGGAGATTTCCGGACGATCACGCGGCAGACGACGCTGAGTGAGGCAACTGACCAGGGCGCGGCGCTGCAGCAGACGGCTTATCAGCTGCTCGATGGGGTGGATAGGGGAGGAGAGGGGATTCGACTGCTGGGCGTGCGGGGGTCGGGATTCGAGCACGCGGCGGGCCAGCTTTCGCTGTTCGACGAGCGGGCGCAGCGGCGGGGGCAGCTGGAGAAGACGCTGTCGTACATCCGGAGACGGTTCGGGCCGGAGGCGGTGAGGTGGGCGCGGGAGGACCTGCGAGAGAAGTGATCTCGCGGCGGCCCAGAGTCAACCCGCGGGGTGCCCGATGGTGATGATGTAGAGGGGTGTCTCGTCCGCGGGGAGGTTGAGTAGCTCTGCTACCTTTGCATCGGTGAAGGCGCCGACGGGGACGGAGCCGAGCCCCAGCGCTACCGCCTGGAGGTGTAGGTTCTGGGCGGCGTGTCCGGCCTCGAGGATGACATAGCGCTCGGCGCGGTCGCCGTACTTGGCGCGGGTGCGCGCGTAGACGGCGGTGATCACGATGTCCAGCGGCGCGGTGCGCACAAAGCTCTGTCCGAGCGCAGCGCGAGCGAGTTGCGCACGCCTGTCCTGTTCAGAGAGTTGAACGAGCTTGTGGCCCTTCGGGAGGTAGTGGAAGACGCCGTCGCGGGTGAGCAGGTAGAGTTCGAGCGGATAGAGCGCGCCGGCGGAGGGCGCGGTGCGGAAGCCGCGGGACGGTTCGGTGATGCCTTGGGCGGCCCAGAGGAGCTGGCCGATCTGCTCGATGGTTAGGTCTTCGGCGCGGAACTGCCGCACAGAACGGCGCTCGGCCAGGGCCTGCTCGACAGATGTCTCACCAGTGGTTGAGGGGGCCGGCAGACTCACCTCGGTCGCGCTGGCAGTGGTAGGGCCTGCAGTGGTCTGCCCGCAGCCCAGGCCGCCGGGGAGACAGAGGGCCCCCGGAATTAGGATAGGGATGAGCATTAGCTTTGCTTTCATCGTTGACCCTCGCGAGGGGCACGCATGGGATTGCCCTCTGAAACCGGTATGGCTGCTACGGGCGGATAGTTCGACCGGTCGGGGGCGTCGGTCCTGCGAGGGGTGTCGCAGGAGCGGGACAGCACCCGAGGTGCGTTTCGCGGCAGCGTTCTCTGGCAATCGAGCGGAAGCCAGAGAGACAAAACGGCTCCGAAGAGCGTCTAAGTAGGTGTACGCATTGGCGAGGAGTGCAGACATGAAACGCTGGTGGTGGATGTTCGTGTCATTGGCCGCGCTCGGCGCGGGAGTGATCGTCACGGCGAGCGGACAGCCTCATCCTTTGGCTCGCTACGGAAACAGCAAGCTGGTGACGGGCGAGTGGGCGTTCAGCTTCGCCACGTATCGAGAGCCGATTCTCGTGTTGGCTGACGAGGGTCCGATCACGGGATTCGCATTCGGACCTGGGAGAGCAGAGGTAGCTTACTGCGCGCCGGTCGGCCAGCAAGGGCGGTGGGGCCTGTGGGTGGTGGCCGCGTCGTTTCGACCACCGGAGGGGCGTGGGTATCCGTTTACGAAGAGAAGCGCGACTCGGCGCCTGCTGTGGACGGCGCCGGAGGGAGCGAGGCTGCGCGGGCCCGTCTGGTGGGCCCCGGATGGGTCGAGGATCGCGGTGCGGGCAGACACGGAGGAACTCAGCGACGTTGTCGCGGTGGACTACGGGACTGGGGAGGTGGTGCGGCTGTGCAGGGGCGTGGAGGTGATTGACCTGGCCTGGTGTCCGACCGGTCACCGGATAGCCTACATCACTGAGGGGGAGGCGGGTCGTGTGGTGTGGCTTCAGACCTTTCCGCCGGGCGAGGCGCGGCGGCTTGGTGAAGGGGGATTCAACCTGAGGTGGTCGCTGGACGGTGGGTCGCTGAGGTGGCTGCGGCCGAGTTCGGAGGACATATGGGTCGAAAGAACCTGGGATGCGGCGACGGGAGAGGTCACAGAGGCGAACCCTCAGCCGGCGCGGCCGCAGGGAGCGATGTGGTCGCCGGATGGGCGGTTCTGCGCGACCCTTAAGCCGTCGGCAGAAGGCGAAGAGGAGCGGGTAGTCATCTATCCGACGAGCGGCACGGTCGGGGAGAGGGTGCCCCTGCCATACGTGCAGCCGAAACGACTCCTCGGGTGGTCGCCAGACAGCCGATTGCTCTTGGTGCTTGGCGAAGGAGATCTTCCGGTTGCCGTGGCGCCGCGGCCGATTGCGGAGGGAATCCGGCCCATTGCGGAGCTTCGCCGCGGCTACTCTTCCGAGAGGGCGAGCATCGCTGGGCCGCCGATTGATCCGCGGGCGGGCCCGCCCTCATGGTCCTCTGGGTGTGACGTGCTGGCGTTGGTGGTTGCCGAGCCATCGGACTCTGCGCGTGAACTACGGAAGACGGGATACCCCCACGGGTGTCTGGTAGCGGCCCCGATCAGACGAGAACACCTGGAGCCCACCACACGGGCAAAGGAGGAGCCAGACCGGGTGGTCTACAACATGAGGAACGTCGCCCTGGGACTCCAGATGTACCTGGCCGACAACAACGATATCTTCCTACCGACTGGCGACAGCGAAGATGCCTGGTGGATTCTCGATCCCTACATGCGCAATCGAAGCGTGTTCATGCGGCCGGGGACGGAGGATGAGATGGTGGTGCAGTACCTGGTGCCACCCGGGGTGCGGCTCGTTGACGTTGAGGACCCCGTCCGCATGCCAGTCGCGGTTGTGGACTATCACCCGGATTTCTACGTCATCGCCTATGGGGATGGGCACGTGAAGATGTTCGAGAAGGAGGGGGAGTACTGGGAGAGCTGGGAGGAGTGGTGGCGGGAGTTCTGGGAGACGCGCGAGCGGGAGGAGCGCTGAGCGCGCCGGCCTGCAAGGGGCCGACGGCTGCGATATGGCGATGGTTCAGCCGAAGGGGTTTGGGTGGAAGCGATGCCAAAGGGGGACCCGCTGGCGCGGGAGAGGGCTATTCTGAGGGTGCCCGGGCGGAGGCCGGTTTGCGCGCGAGGGCTTTGACCACGTCGGCGCGGGAGACGATCCCCACCAGCTTCCCGTCTTCGAGGACCGGCACTCGGTTGATCCTTCTGATAGAGAGCAGGAAGGCTATCTCCTGAAGAGACTCGTCCACGCTGACCGCGACGACGTCCCTCGTCATGACCGACTCGACGGTATGCTGGCCGGGTCTCGACATGAGGAGATCGGCCTCCGTGACGATTCCCACCACCCGCCCGAGATAGTCGATGACCGGGACGCCGCTGAACGTGCTCTGGGCGAGGAGTTCTGTCAGTTCGTCCAAGGTTGTGTCAGGCGCGACGGTCACCACAGACGCAGTCATTATGTCGCGTGCGGCCATGGACAAAGGCATGATGCTCCCTCCGCTTCACCTTATTCCATGAAGTCATTCGGCGTCCGGGCACAAGTTCTTGAACGCAGCGAGCAGTCTGCGCTTCGCTGACTGCAAATGCTGCCGCGCGGGACCCTGGCCCGGACGCGTGCAGCACTCGCCCGCCGGTGTTCCTCACGGGCTGTCAGGCAGCAGGCGGGCGACTTCGGCAACAGCGGTGATGCCCTCAGCGGCCTTGTGGAGGCCGTCAGCGGCGAGGGATGCGCGGTTGGCAGAGAGAAGTGGTTTCCAGGCGAACATGCGAGACCTTGCTGAGCGACCACTAGTGTGTGTAGCACTCGCCTTCGGGGTTGGGATTGCGCTGGCCGCGGGGCACGGCGTGTTGGCGATTTGGGTGACAGCGGGGGTGATGGGCGTCGGTCTGCTGGGGTGGGCGGCGCAGAGGAAGGGGGCCTGGGGATCGGTGGTTGCGCTGGCCGCGGCGGGCGCGGTAGGGGGAATCGCCTTCACGCTGAGTGGGACGCGGGGGGCAGCAGATGTGTCGATGCTGCCGGAGGGCGGGCAGACGCTGGTGGGGACGGTGGCGGGAGCGCCGCGGTACACAGA
>JAUVSA010000151.1 GCA_030597345.1 Bacillota bacterium | reverse complement strand
TCGCCGCCACTGATGTCCGGGTGAGCATTCCCCATCCGGCGGGCGGCGAGTATCCGAGACGCCCCCTCGATAGAGCGTTGAGGACGATCCCCAGGTTGCCGAGAAGCTGTTCCCTAGCCCGCCGAGGCGGGTTATGAAACAGCAGCCCAAGCCGCCAGGCGCCAGCAGGCGCATTTCATGCCAGCGGCTCTAACGGACAGCCAGGCGAGTGAGGGTCATGAAATGCGCTCTAGGAAGAGGGGGGAAGGGGGGCAGGAGTAGGAGCGTTGTCCGGGGTCGGGCCAGAGGGCGGCGAGGGACGCGGGGTCCCTCGCCGAAGCTTTGCTGGTAGTAGCTATGAGGACGGCGTGGACGAGTCGGGACTTGGCGATCGCGGGACGGAGAATCGGAGCTAGGGGGAAAGAGAGATGAGAGCGCTGGTTACGCGCAGAGGGTTGGCTCGGAGAGCGACGGGGGCGGCTTGGGCTGCTATGGCTGTGCTGCTGGCAGGGACAGGCGGGTGGGCACAGGGGGAGACGGCCGGGGCGCCGGCCGGCGTGCGGCGCGCGGTGGCTCGCAGAGATGCCAACTTCGTCCGGGTGGATGGGAAACCGACGGTGCTGTTGTGGGCGAGGGAGCTGGAGGAAGCGGCCGACCTAGAGCGGTACGCGGCGCTGGGGATGAACACCGCGTACGTGTTGATTCGGGGGAGTTCCGAGGAAGAGCTCGCGAACGCCTCTCTGCTGGCATCGGCAGCGGAGGCGAGGGGGCTGATGGTGGTGGGGTGTCTGGCGCCGAGGGCGCTGGTGGATGCGGAGGGGAACGAGCTGTCGATCGATCCGTTGTCTGACGAGTATGCCGCAGCAGTGTCGGCCTTCGTGAAGAGGGCGGCAGAGACTCTCGGGGAGCATGTTAGGCTGGTGGCCTGGTCGGTGGAGGCAGTGGCGCCGGATCGAGTAGTGTGGGGCGACGCCGGATTCGTCACCTATCTGCGGGACTGGTACGGATCGGTGGCGGGGGTGAACGCATCGTGGGGGACGGGGTTCGGTGGTTGGGGGGAGGTCACGGCGGCGGGGGGGCGGGACATAGATACGCCCAGGCCCGGGGGTCTGGGGCGTGCGAGCGTCGACTTCGGCTACTACCGGGAGGCGTGCTATGCCGACACCCTCGCGCTGTGGGCGGAGGCGGTGCGCGAGGCCGACCCTGGACGGCTGGTATTCGCATCGGCGCTGACCGACTATCGCTCGATCATCAGTGTGAAGACGGGCTTCGATGGGCTGGTGCTGAACACATATCCGTCGCTGGCGGAGTTCGACCGGCAGACGCACAATGTGCACGCGGTGGACATCGGGCGCAGGGCGAACCAGTTCGCGGTAGTTCAGACGCTGGAGGTGGGGCCGGAGACGCGCGGGGGCGACCTGACGGCATGGGCGGCGATGGCGCTGCAGCACGGGGCTGGGGGCATTGCCTTCTCGAGCTGGGGCGCGGTGCGCGATTCGGAGGCGCTGCGGGCGGCGGTCGAAGGGATCGCCGACGGGCTGGAGGAGCTGACGGCATTTCCGGTGGAGCCGATGCCGCGGGCGGCGATCGTCTATGAGCCGCTGGCAGGTGGGGCGATGCGCGACGGGCGGGGTCTCTACGGATACCTGGATGGCTTTGCTCCGAACGAGCCGAGCGTCCTGTTCGCGATCGGCCGGAACGGCAGCCGTTACGGGCAGTTCGATGTGCTGTCTCTCGACTCGGTAACGGAGGTGAGCCTGAGTCAGTACGGGGTGATCATCGCGCCGATGGCGCTGTATCTCCCACTGGAGGCGCAGCTGGCGCTGCACAACTACGTGATGGGCGGGGGGACGCTGATGGCGGATGCGGGGATCGGGATGTACCAGGGGGCGGGAGTGGTGACCTCGCTGCCGGTTACGATGAGAGAGACGTTTGGGATGCGCTCGGACCTGGCGGTGGCGGAGGCATGGTCGGCCCCCACGGGGGGAGAGCTGCAGATGGGGGAGGCGGGTGGTTTCGGCATACCGCTGACAGAGGCGCCAGCGGAGGCCGGTCTGGCCTACAATGAAGACCTGGGGAGACTATCGGCGATAGTGGACCAAGTGTTGGGACGGCCGCAGGTGGCGGAGTATCTGGGGGTGGGATTCCTGGCCGACGATGCTCCCAGGGTGCAGGTCAACGCGCTTGGGCGCGGGTACGGGGTGTATCTGCCGATGTTCCTGTACCAGGATTTGAACGCGTCCAATCCGTACTTCGTGGAGTTGCACGCGCGGGTTCTGAGACAGGGGGCTGACTTGGAAGTGCTGGAGCCACAGGGGGTGTGGCCCGGGGTGTCGGCAGGGATGTACCGAGGTTGGTCGGTGGGTCTGGCTTCGCCGTACGGCGCGGCGGCCTCGGTGGCGGTGTATGGCGGGGGGAACCAGGTGTATGCAGTTCCAGCGGGCGCGATGCGGCTGGGGACCCCGGGGGAGGGCAACTGGGTGGAGCTGTTGTTCCCCGGGGCGCTGGTGGCGGTGGCGGATCCGGTGCCAATCTACGTGAGGCCGGTGGGAGCGGGGCAGGTGGCGACGGTGAGTGTGGTGGGGTACGATGCCGACCGGATCGAGCTGATGGTTCACGGGACGGGCGCGCAGGCCGATGTGGAGAGGGGCGTGATTGCGGTGCGCGGGGGTACGCGGACGGCGGTGGTGATCGAGGTGGCAGACGGGAGCTATGGAATTGCGAGGGGGTCGATACATCGAGTGGTGGTGACGGAGGGGGCGAGGGAGCGGGTGGTCTGGGAGCAGGAGATGATGCCGGACCCCGAGACCGGCACGCTGGTGATACAGGGTCCGTTTGGGTGGGCGCGGGTGACGATCGAGCCGGCGGAAGGACAGAGCTGAGGAGCGGACGATGCGGCTGACACCGGAAGAGGTGGAGCACGTTGCGCTGCTGGCGCGGCTGCGGCTGAGCGGGGAGGAGCGGTCCCGGTTCACCACGCAGTTGAATTCCATTCTGGAGCACTTCGAACAGCTCCAGCAGGTAGACACCTCCGGGACGCCGGCGATGTCGCACGCGGTGGAGATGTCGAACGTGTTCAGGGAGGACGAGCCCGGGAAGTCGCTCTCTGCGGAGGAGGCGCTGGAGAACGCGCCGGACGAGGCGCGGGGCTGCTTCCGCGTGCCAAGGGTGATCGAATGAGCGCGCTCAACGAGCTTAGCGCGCACGAGCTTTCAGACCTTTTCCGCAAGCGCGAGGCTTCGGCGCGGGAGGCGCTGGCGGCCACCTATGCGCGGATCGAGGAGGCAGAGGGGGAGGTAGGGTGCTATCTGCTGCTGAGCCGCGAGGTGGCCGAGGAGCAGGCGCAGTCGGTGGACGAGCGGCGCGCGCGAGGGGAGGAGCTGCCCCCGCTGGCCGGGGTGCCGCTGGCCCTGAAGGATATCTTCTGCACAAAGGGGATCGAGACGACCTGCGGGTCGAAGATACTGAGGGGATTCGTGCCTCCGTACGATGCCGATGTGGTCGAACGATGCCGCGAGCACGGCCTGGTGTTGGTGGGGAAGACGAATATGGACGAATTCGCGATGGGGTCTTCCACGGAGAACTCAGCCTTCCAGGTGACGCGGAATCCGTGGGATCTGGAGCGAGTGCCGGGGGGATCGAGCGGGGGATCAGCGGCCGCGGTGGCGGCGGCGACAGCGATCGTTGCGATGGGAACCGACACTGGGGGCTCGATCCGACAGCCGGCGAGCTTCTGTGGGGTAGTGGGGCTGAAGCCGACGTACGGACGGGTGTCGCGGTACGGGGTGGTTGCGTTCGCAAGCTCCCTGGACCAGGTGGGGCCGATCACGAAGGATGTGCGGGACTGCGCGCTGATGATGAACGTGCTGGCGGGGCACGACGGGAGGGACTCGACTTCCATAGAGGCGCCGGTGCCCGACTACACGGAGGGGCTGGAAGGGGGGGTGAAGGGCCTGCGGGTCGGGCTGGTGAAGGAGCTAATGGGTTACCAGGGGGTGGGGGTGGACAGGGAGGTGGGGGAGGCGATACGGGCGGCGGTGGCGCGTCTGGCGGAGCTGGGGGCGGAGTGTGGGGAGGCTTCGCTGCCACACCTGAACTACTCGATCCCGGTGTATTACATCATCGCGCCGGCGGAGGCGAGCTCGAACCTGGCGCGGTACGACGGCGTGCAGTACGGATATCGCACCCCGGCGGAGAGCGGGGACGACATTGTGGAGATGTATCGGAGAACACGGGACGAGGGGTTCGGCGCGGAGGTGAAGCGGCGGATAATGTTGGGGACGTACGCGCTGAGTGCGGGGTACTATGACGCCTACTATGTGAAGGCGAGCCGGGTGCGAAGCCTGATCCGGAGGGATTTCGACGAGGCGTTCGAGCAGTACGACGTGCTGGTGGGCCCGACGAGCCCGACGGTGGCATTTCGGCTGGGGGAGAAGACGGAGGACCCGATATCGATGTACCTGTCGGACGTGTGCACGATCCCGGTGAACATGGGAGGGCTGCCGGGCATGTCGATCCCGTGTGGGTTCTCAGGCGGAGGGCTGCCAATCGGGCTGCAACTGGTGGGGAAGCCGCTCGGGGAGGAGACGCTGCTTCGGGCGGCCTATGCGTTCGAGCAGAGCACGGATTTCCACCGTCGGCGGGCGCACCCAATAGCAGAGAGAAACGGCGTTCGGAGCGCGGTGGGGCGGGAGCGGGGGTAGTGGCTGCGAGCGGGGGTAGCGCAGGCTTTAGCCTGCGGGGACAGGCTGAAGCCTGTCGGTACCGGATGTGAGAGGTTGGGATGAGCGAGCGAGAGGAACGAGCACGACTGCAGGTGGCACTGGACTTCGTGGAGCTGGACCGCGCGCTGAAGGTGGCGGAGGAGGCCGCGGCGGGGGGGGCCGATGTTCTGGAGGCGGGGACGCCGCTGATCAAGAGCGTTGGGCTGGAGGCGGTGCGGCGGCTGCGGGCGCAGTTTCCGAAGCTGACGATCGCGGCGGACATGAAGGTGATGGATGCGGGGCGGATGGAGGTGGAGTCAGCGGCGAAGGCCGGTGCGACGGTGGTGCACGTGCTGGCGGCGGCCTCTGATGCGACGATTGCGGAGTGCGTGGCGGCGGGCCGGGAGTATGGGGCGCGGATAGTGGCCGATCTGCTGGGGGCGGCCGATCCGGTGGCGAGAGCGAAAGAGGTGGCGAAGCTGGGAGTTCACTGTGTGGGGGTGCATACCGCGATCGATATGCAGATGCGGGCGGCCGATCCGTTCGGCCAGCTGCAGGCGAGTGCGGAGGCGGTCGAGGTGGAAGTGGGTGTTGCCGGTGGGATTCACTCCGAGAACGCGGCAGAGGCGGTGGAGGCGGGGGCATCGGTGGTGATCGTGGGGGGAGCGATCGCGAAGGCCCCGGACGCGAGGAAGGCGACGGCGGAGCTGAAGCGGGCGATCACGGAGGGAGCGCGCATCCCTACAACGCTGTACAAGCGGGTCACCGGGGAGCAGATCAGGCAGACCCTGATGCAGATCTCGGCCGCTAACCTGTCCGATGCGATGCACCGGCGCGGGGTGCTGGCGGGGCTGCGGCCGGT
>JAUVSA010000062.1 GCA_030597345.1 Bacillota bacterium | reverse complement strand
GCCTCCTGCCCTGTTCCATTGGCGCACTCCCACGGGAGTGCGACCGCGGTCCCTCAACTCGCCCCTTCCGGCCTCACTCCGCTAGCACATGTCGTCGCCAGCATGGGCTGCCCGTGACAGCGCCAAAACGTTCTCCACAGGCAGATAGGAGGCAATGCTGTTGGAGCTCGACAGCATGTAGCCCCCGTTCTCGCCCAGGTCCCGAATCAGGCCCTTCGCCTCAGCCGCCACCTGCTCCGGAGTTCCCCGCCCGAGTGTAACCAGACTCACATTGCCGATCAGGCAGATGCGGCCTCCCCACTTCCCCTTCACCTCTCGGATGTCGAGCGCTTCGGGCTCCAGGGCATGGAGTCCTGAGATGCCGAGAGACAACAGGTCCTCGATAAGGGGCACTATGTTCCCATCACTGTGCACGATCCATGGCTTCGTGACCTTCTCTGCGACGCGCCGGAACCGGGGCATCATCAGCTCTCGGAACAGCGCCGGAGATACCATCGGCGCCTGCTTCCACGCGAGGTCATCCGTCGTCAGGAAGACGTCGATACCCATCGCGCAGACACGCTCGGCAACGGCAACGGTCCAGTCGGTGTACCTATCCATCAACTCCTCGACGAGAGCTCGGTCGTCATAGAGCGCGACGAAGAAGTGCTCCAGGCCCATGCTCAGCATAGCCGCGAACACGCCGACGCGCGTGGCCAGGAAGAGCGCGAAGTCCTCCTTGCCGGCGACGAACGCCTCGAGCTCTTGATACAGCTCATCGGAGTGGGGGTCCGGGAGCACCAGCTTGTCCAGGTCCGCCCGCGAGCGGATCTGCCCCTCCCCGTAGAACAGCCGGCCGTCCACGCCGGCGACGCGCTCGGCGAACACGGGCGCGCGCAGCACATAGACGATGTTGTCTTTGCGCATCGCCCGCGCCAGGGCCTTCTCCTCCTCAATGCTGCGCTGGTTCGCCTCGATGAGAATGGGCGGCGCCCCGGCCTCAGGTGTCCGGCCCATGAGCTGGTTGGCTACTGCCGGGTCCACCCCGATCTCGACATAGGGGACCCTGTCGGGCTTCTCCAGCCGCAGCGCCGCCAATACTCGCTCACGTGATGTCACGATCGTTCCTCCGGTGGGTGGAGATTCCAACGCATGTGCTCACTCCGGCTGGTCTCAGGGCGGCTCGACCGCGGCACGGTATCTCATGGGCGCGCGGCCGCTGCACGCGGTTTCAGGCCCGTGCTATCGCCAGGGGACGTAGTCCGGGTTGGGCTCCGGTATCTTGGCCTCGACCTCCGTGCGCCACGAAACGAGCATCTTGTGGAGCTTCCGCACGAGCGCCGGCTCCGCCGCCGCCAGGTCGCGCTCTTCGCCGATGTCGTCTCTCAGATTGTAGAGCTCCAGCCTCCCGTCCTCGAAGAACTCGATCAGCTTGTAATCCCCGGCTCGCAGGGACGAGCCCGGTGTTCCACCTTGGTTGCCGTAGTGGGGGTAATGCCAGTAGATGGCCTCGCGGTCCAGTTGGTCGCCTCCCTTCAGCAGGGGCACGAGGCTGACGCCGTCGCAGTGCTGCTCCGGGATGGGATCCAGGCCGGCCGCCTCCAGCATTGTAGGATAGAAATCCGGGCTGGTGACAGGGACGGGGCAGACACTTCCCGGGGTCGTCACGCCCGGCCATTTCACCATCAGCGGCTCGCGGGTGCCGCCTTCGTACATCCATCCCTTTCCTTCGGAGAGCGGGCGGTTGGAGGTTGGCGAACCCTCCGCAGTCGCCAGGCCGCCGTTGTCGGAGGTGAAGACCACCACCGTGTTGTCGGCCTGCCCGGCATCGCTGATTGCCTGCAGCAAGCGGCCCACGTTCTCGTCCACGCTCTGCACCATCGCGGCGTACGCTGGATCCGATTGGATCAGGCGGCGACTGATACGGCGGTCCTTCTTGTGCTCGCACGGGAAGAAGGGCCCTTCCGCGAATGTCTCGAGCTTGTCCAGCCCCATCTCGGCGGCCTTGCCCGCGAATCGCTCGACATACTCGGGCTTGCCCTGGATGGGAGTGTGCACGGCGTAGTAGCACAGGTGCAGGAAGAACGGCGCGTCGCTGCCGCGGATGAGCTGGATCGCCTCCTCGGTCAGACGGTCCGTCAGGTACTCCCCCTCCGGGCCATCTTCCAGGGTCTCGATCCTCCAGGGGCTGAAGTAGCCATTGGGGGGATAGCCCCACCTGCAGCCGCCGACGTTGACGTCGAAGCCGTGATTCTCAGGGTAGTACGGTCTGTTACCGAGGTGCCATTTGCCGACGTGCCAGGTGGCGTATCCCCCCTCCTTCAGTGCCCTGGCAAGGCTCTTCTCCTCCAGCGGAAGGTGATCGACATAGGGCGCATCGATGAGCTTGCCCTTCGTGTGCGCTCCGATCCAGTCCGTCACCCCCACCGTCGCCGGGTACTTGCCGCTCATGATGCTTGCGCGGGTTGGCGAGCATACGGGACACGCGGCATAGGCGTCGGTGAAGCGCATGCCCTCGGCGGCCAGCCTGTCGAGGTTAGGGGTCTCATAGAACTCGCTGCCATAGCAGCCGAGGTCCCTCCAGCCGAGGTCATCGAGAAGAATGAACACGAAGTTGGGCTTGCCGCCGGTACTGTCCTTGGAGCTCACCGCGCGTCTCTCTTTCTGCCCGTGGGCGCCGCCGGCCGGGCCGGTATCCGCCACCAGGCCTGCAAGGCCGAGGGCAACCGCGGCCCCGCTCTTCAGCAGTTCCCTCCGGGTGATCCTCTCTTCCTTGCTGCCGGCCATGCCGCCTGCCCCCTGTCAATCACCGGGATTTCGCCGGCCGTCTCTCGGCCGCCTGTAGCGCTCGCGGAGTGAAGCCATGAGTTAGCACGGGCAGATCGATGTGAGCTCGGACCCGTGGGCCTCTATCGGCCCTTCTTGACGCCTGCGGTCAATTCTGGGACGCTACCATGCCGACACGCGCTGCGAGCGAAGACGCGGCGACAAACGAACCCGGAGGCGGATCTCTCATGAGGAAACTGTGTACCTTCACCCCCGGCGCGATCTGGCCGGACAGCAACGGAGTGCACATCAACGCGCACGGCGGCGGGATACTTCGCCGGGACGGAGTGTACTACTGGTTCGGCGAGAAAAGAGCGGCTCAGGCATCTGAAGGGATCAATGTCTATTCCTCGCCAGACCTCTACAACTGGCAATACGAGGGCGTGGCCCTGCCGCCTGTGGAGGGCGACCCCGACCACGACATCACGCGGGGATGCGTAATGGAGAGGCCCAAGGTCCTCTTCAACGAGGCGACGGGGAAGTACGTGATGTGGTTCCACCTCGAACTGAAGGGACAGGGCTACCGCGCGGCGCGCGCCGGGGTGGCCGTAAGCGACACAGTCACCGGCCCCTACGAGTTTCTCAGAAGTCTCCGGCCCAACGGCAACATGTCGCGGGACATGACGCTGTTCGAGGACGATGACGGAACGGCGTACCACATCTTCGCCTCCCGAGACAACTACGACATGCGCATCTGCCAGCTCAGCGATGACTACCTTACCCCGACCGAGAAGGATGTCGTGATTCACGGCGACCACCGGGAGGCCCCCGCCGTCTTCAAGCACGAAGGCAGGTACTTCCTCATCACCAGCGGCTGCAGTGGCTGGAAGCCCAACGAGGCGCGACTGGACACCGCCGACTCCATCTGGGGGCCCTGGACCGGCCAGGGGAACCCGACGCGGGGGCCGAATGCCGAGACGACCTTCGACTCCCAGTCAACACACGTGCTTCCGGTCGAGGGTCGCGAAGGCGCCTTCATCTTCATGGCGGACAGGTGGATCCCGGGCAACCTCACAGACAGCCGCTACATATGGCTGCCCATTAAGTTCGAAGACGGGCGGCCGGTGCTGAACTGGATCGATGAATGGGACCTGAGCTGGTTCGATGAGAACACCGGCGTCGGTTAGGCGGCTTGGCTTTGGGACCCCCGCGGCAAGGGAACGAGTCCGGTCGCTCTCGGCGTCTCTAGAAACTGTTTCATAACCTCCATCTGGAGTCTGGCAGCTTGTGCTGCCTGAGGTTATGAAACAGCAGCACAAGCCGCCAGGCTCCAGCCGGCGCATTTCATGCCAGCGTCTCTAACGAACAGCCAGGCGCGTGAGGGTTATGAAATGCGCTCTAGCCAACTCCGCGGCAGGTGGCTCCCTCTTGGCGCGGTGCCGGATGAGTGCAAGCGGGCACTATCTGCCGCCGGTGGAAACGGCTCGGAGGCGTCGGGCCAGGTGCTTGCGCAGGCTGAGGTAGCACTCCAGATGCTCGATAGGCATATCGTGCGTCATGCCCCCGCCGACGTTCACCAGGAAACGGCGAGCCCTGCTGCCGATCTCCATGCACCGCCTCACCTCGCGCTCGATCGCCTCCTTCGGCCCCCGCGCGAGCGTGGCACTGTCGATGTTGCCGATGAGGATCTTGTCCGGGTATCTGTCCACAAGGGATTCCAGGTCCACGAGGTGCTCGAAGTTCAGCCCCTCGGCCCCGGCCGCGAAGATGTCATCGACGAACTCCGTGATGTCACCATCGCTGCAGAAGATGATCGGGATGCCTACCTTGATGAGTGGCCGGAAGATCGCCGGATAGTGTGGGAAGATGTGGCGGCGGTACCATGCGGGCGAGAATATCGGGCCGCTGGTCATCGCCAGGTCGTCGTGGAGGATGAAGCCCTTCATGCCTTGGACCTGTGACCACGCCGTGGTGATGCGAATGCTGATCTCTGCAAAGCGTCCCATGAGTTGCGAGAAACGCGCTTCATCCGAGAGCCCCGTCAGGCAGAGCAGCTCGAACCCGAAGATGGCCAACGGCCAGTGGAAACACGTCGTGTAGTGGTGGGGTAGAGGATAGCAGCTCCCGCCGGTGCTGGCCAGCATGGCGTCGTAGGAGGCCTGGAACTGCTCTCTGTATTGCTCGGAGGTGTGCGGGAAGTGCTCCAGAGGCTGGAAATCGAGGGCCTCTTCAACAGAAGCCGGCTTGGGGATGTGGACGAAGTGTCGCCCGTCCTCCTGGTGGGCGGCGTGGAAGATGCCCCATTGCACTGCCTCGTCGCCCCGCGCATTCGGCTTCACGGTCTCTCCGTCGTCCCATGCGTAGACGACCATGTTGGGATGATCCGCCGGCAGGCCCCCGCCCCAGTTGAGATCCACCTCGAATGCTTCTGCCACCCGCCGGAAGGCCTCGTTCAGGCGGTGGCGCTCTGCGACGGGATCGATCCCGCTGAAGTGCTGAATCGCTTCCCGAGAGAGGCCGAGGAGGTGCTCCATCACAGGGATTCGCGTGCCGTTGTAGTCAGGCTGCAGCACCGCTAGTCCGAGCTCTTTGGACACCGCTCTCTCCTCATCTCCCCCCTGCTGTTTGCGGGTGAGTGCAGTCTTTCTTTTCACTCTCGCGTGTAGTTGACTTCGAGGCGGAGCACTGCGCCGGGCGCGATGGTCCCGGTGGCGCGGACGGCCGAGCGATGATACCGTTTCGTGACCTCGACGTCCTCAGTC
Organism: Bacillota bacterium; assembly: GCA_030597345.1. Lineage (GTDB taxonomy): Bacteria > Armatimonadota > Hebobacteria > Hebobacterales > Hebobacteraceae > JAUVSA01. The sequence continues at coordinate 3,912 of JAUVSA010000062.1, read as the reverse complement.
GCGGCGCCATTGATCTTGCACAGACTGAGCGCCGTGCCGTCGGGCAGCGTGAGCTCGATCGCTCCCTCGAAGTCGCTGTCGTTCCGGTTGGTGATCTGGCCAACGATGCGGCCGTCCCGATGGTCGTAGCTGAAGTCGAAGAGGGAATCCCCGAGGCGGCAGCTCTCCCACTTGAACTCGGGCCAGGGACAGAACGGCCGGAGAGAGACCTGGCGCGCCGGGACGTCGGCGCGGAGGCCGAGGATGTTGTTGACGAACAGGCAGAGGTAGACGCCGGCTGCCCAGCCGCACTTGCCCACCCCCAATTCCTCAATCCCGCGGCGGCCCTCGAACTCGAAGTAAGGTTCCCTGCGTCGAACTTCGGTGGGATCGGTGCATGGAAACTTGTATGGCCACCACCAAATAGAGCCGTCGTGATCGGTGAGGCGGCGGGTATGCTCGATTCTGCCGCGCAATTCGTCTTCCGTTGCGGCGCTGGCCAGAGCGGTCATCCAGCCGGGGAAGGTAGCGGAGGTTCCCTCCCACCATATCCCGTCGATGCCGGGGGCGTAGTAGGGGTTCTCCGGCGATAGTCCAAGCCGCGCGTGGTTGATGAGCGCCGGGTCGTCGGACTCGCAGAAGCCATAGAACGGCATGAGAGTGGTGTCGGTTTCCTCGCCGTCGTGGCAGGCGACGAAGGCACCGTCTGCGTTGGCCCCCTCGAAGAAGCGCCGCCCGAGCGAGCATTCACCGACGCAGTAGCGCAGGATGTCGGCCTGCACCTTCGCCGCGATCTCGGACCAGTTGTCGGCCAGCTCTTTGTCTTCGTATGCCTCGCGTGCTATCCGCGCCATGTGATGGAAGGAATACCAGGCCAGCAGGTTCGACCCGATGTGATAGTCACCGCGGGAAGGACCGTCGGAGATGAACATGGAGGGGAACAGGAACGGCTCGCCCCGGCGGCTCTGCAGCACGTCATCGAGGAGGGCGTGCGCTTGTTCGGGGATCTCGGGGTGGTCCCGGAAGAATGCCTTGTCGCCGGTCATCTGGTAGTAGGCGCCCGCGAGCACCAACCCGGAGAGCGCGTTTGTCAGTGAATGGGTGACACGCCGAGGGTTGGGAAAGCGGCTGCTGCCGCCGCCGTGTTTGCCATATGCCCCTGTCGGGAGCCCCCAACGCAAGAAGAAGAGGATCGCGTCCGCGCAGAGCCGCGGCTCGAACATGCTCATGGGAAGCATGGCGTGGAAATTGTCCTTGGTCCAGACGGAGCGGCTCTCCCAGGCGTTAGCGCCCACGAAGTTGCTGCCCCAGAATCCCGCGCCGAACTTGCCGTCGGCCAGGCGAATGACAGACTGGCGGCAGAGCTCCTGGCAGCGAACGAGGCCTTCCGAGTAGAAGGGCTCGTCCGGAATGGACAGCTCGCCGAGACGCCCGGCGTGGAACTGCCAGGTGTCATTGAGCCAGTCGAGCGCCGTTCGCTCCCGCAGCAGCCGGCCGGTTCGATGCAGCTCTTCTCCGCTCTGCCCGAGGATGAAGGCGAAGCAGAACGCGGCGCTCTGTCCCGGCTCAAGGGCGACGTTGATCTCGCGGGAGTCGGAGTCCCACGTCGTGCCATCGAGGCAAGCCACGGCCTCGCGGCAGGCGGGCGCGCCGGGATCGCCGCTGAGCTGGCCGATGTCGGGGAGGTCCGGTGGGGCGACGAGCGCGCCCTCGAACGGCCGGTGGCCGTCGTTGCGAACATGCAGGACGGCGATGACAGCTCGGGGAGCGATACGGCCGTCGTCGGCCGCTGTCGGCGCGAAGGCCAGGAGGCGCATTCGGAGGTCATCGTGCTGATAGGTGAACAGGGGGAAGAGATTGCCGAGCAACTCCGCTTCCACGCGGGGAAGCTCATGCAGACTCACCGGCTCTGCGGCCTTGCGCCGAACGGCGAATGACCAGGGGCCGCCGCCGATGAGGTCCTTCTCCACATAGATGCCGGGGAGCTACCGGTTGCTGAGTCCAGCGGGTACCAGTCCCTCGAGAATGCACGCGTTCGCCATGAGGCCGGCGGATGTAATGGTGCAGAGAATCTGGTTGTTGGAGATGTCGAAGCAGAGGTAGGGTGTGTCGGTCTGGTAGTAGCTCTCGGGGCGTTTGGACTGACCGTCTGGCGGGACGCCGAAGAAAGCGCTGCGGGGTCCGTCGAGGGCCTCGGCCAGTGACTCGAAGGGATGAAAGCCCACGCTCCGATTTCCTCCGTTGTCTCTCTTCTCGCGTTTCCGGTTCATCTGTGGCCTCCCGGGGGTGCAGGGCCCCAAGACGTATCTGCAAGATGTGCTCTGCCGCGGGAGAAGCAGAAACACACGCCCGCAGACAACGGGGAGGATGCCGTAAAGGCAGATAGAAGTCAACTCGCGCGACAGCAACCGCAATGCAGATAGACTCCCGGCTTCTGTGGGTGTCGAGATCCTTTGGAGGTACATCACAGCCTATGAGATACAACCAACTCGGCGCATGTGACGTGAAGCTGTTCGAGATCGGGCTGGGGGGACACGAGTTCCTTCCGGACGGTCGCGTGAAGGCGATGGGAGAGCGGTTCCACGAGGCCGTCAGGCCGGGCGTGATATGGGATGGATTCGGCGAGGAGAGGCGGCGCCGGATCCTCAGAGCGGCCTGCGAGGCCGGGGTCAACTTCTTCGATGTCACGATGGACTGCGAGAAGGAGGCGCTCGGGCGCAATCTGGAGGAGCTGTCGCCGCCGCATCCCGTGTACATCCAAACGCGGCCGGAAGGCATGGTGTACAATAATGACCCGGCTGACGAGGACAAAAGCAGGCTCCTCGACTACGAATTGCTGAAGGCGGAGGCGGAGAGAGGGTGTGGGCTGCTGAAGCGGGACAGGATCGACTTCTACAACTTCGGCCTCTTCGCGCCCGCGGTGCGACGACAGCCGGGGTACGTGAAGAAGCTGGCCGCGAATGTCGAGCGCTTGAAAGGGGAGGGCCTGATACGCTTCGCGTGTGTGGATACGCTGACGGGCGAGGAGGTGTCCCTCGAGATGATAGAAACCGGGGCCTTCGATGCCGTCTTCACCAATCTCAGCGTGGTCAGCGATACTGCTCTGAGGTGTGTCATTCCGGCAGCGCAAGAGCGCAGCATGGGGATCTTCCTGCGGGAGGCATTTGTGAAGGGACAGCTCTTCGCGCTGGGGGAAGCGGCCGGGATATCGGATCGACCGCAACTGGCCCGGGCAGCCGTGCGATGGGTGCTCTCACAGGGGGTCGGGACGGTGCTGGTGCTGGGCGTGGCAGAGCCCGAGCACCTCACGCAGAACCTGGCGGCGGCGGAAGATCCGGCTCTGACCGATGAGGACGAGAAATTGCTCGCGGCGCTGCGGGCGACTGACGAATTCGCCGAGGCGCGTGCAGGTATCCAAGATATGTTTGTGAAGGGGTGGGGTTGAGGGTCGCGCGCGAGGGGAAGAAAGGGAGGGAGCAGCGATGTGTGAGTTCTGCATCCAGCACGGTGAAGGGAAGAAGTGGTACTTGCAGGCGAAGAATTACGCCGAGGACTTGCTGAGCGATGTGAGGCGGCGGCGGTTCATCGCGGACTTCTTTGCGCGGCCGGAACACCTGGAAGAGGGTTCGGCCAGCATGGCAAGGCTGAGCAGGGCACCGGCGTTCGTCCAGCGAGTGGTCAAGGGGTCGATCACCAGGAAGATGAAGAAGGAGCACTTCGGGCAGGTGCTTCCTCTGGAGGACATTGAGGAGATCTTCGGATTCGTCAACTCCGTCGTGCGAGTGCCGTGCATCTGCCGGCACGTAACGCTCGGCCGGGAGGCGCGCTACTGCTACGGGGTGTCGATGGGGCCGGGCGGGGGCGCGTTCAGGGAGCTGCTCGACGGGCTGGACAGCAGCTTCTTGGGTGGGCCGGAGACGTCGGCGTTCGAGG
>JAUVSA010000034.1 GCA_030597345.1 Bacillota bacterium | reverse complement strand
CTCTCCACGGTCCAGGCGCTGGTGAAGCCGGGGTTGCTTCGCGTTCGGTGGACGCCGGTGCGCAGGCTGCCGCGGGGGTCGCTAGTCGAGAAGGCAGCGCCGCCAGTCTGCCTGACTGTGGAGCAGAGAGCGGCCGTTGCTGCGATCGTCGGGGCGGTGGAGGCCGGGCGACCGGAGTCGTTTCTCCTCTACGGGGTGACGGCGAGTGGGAAGACGGAGGTGTTCCTCCGCGCCATCGAGCGCGTGCTGGCATTGGGTCGGCAGGCGATCGTGCTGATGCCCGAGATCTCGCTGACCGCGCAGGCGGTTGGCATCTACCGCTCCCGATTCGGCGACCGCGTAGCGATTCTGCACAGCGCCTTGTCGGTGGGCGAGCGCTGGGACGAGTGGCAGCGGATTCGTACGGGCGAGGCGGCGGTGGTCATCGGAGCGCGGTCGGCCGTCTTTGCCCCGACCTCGTCTCTGGGCTTGATCGTGGTGGACGAAGAGCACGACTCCTCCTACAAGCAGGAGCAGGCGCCGCGCTACCACGCGCGGCAGGTGGCGCTCAGGCGGGGAGAGCTGAGCGGTTGTCCGGTGGTGATGGCGAGCGCCACCCCGGCGCTGGAGTCGTTCTATGAAGCCGAGCAGGGGCAGCATCGGCTGCTGAAGCTGCCGACGCGCGTGGAGGACCGCTCGCTGCCGCGGGTGAGGCTGGTCGATATGCGGGGGTCGGGACCCGGAACGCGCATTCTCTCATCGCCCCTCCGCCAGGGGATTGCGCCGCGCCTGCAGGCGGGAGAGCAGGTTATCCTGTTGCTGAACAGACGGGGCTTCGCGACCTTCCTGCTCTGCCCGGTGTGCGGCGAGTCGGTGCGGTGTCCGGACTGCAGAGTGGCGCTGAAGTACCATCGGGAGAGCCGCCAGGTGCGGTGCCATCACTGCGGGCTGGCAGAGACGGCCCCGGACGTCTGCGCGCGCTGCGGAGGGCGTCAGATTCGCTTCTCCGGCTTCGGCACGGAGCGCGTGGAACGGGAGGTGAGGGCCATCTTTCCGGGCGCGCGGATAGGCCGGATGGACAAGGACACCACCGCGCGAAAGGGCGCGCATGTCCGCATTGTGGAGCAGTTTCGCTCGGCGGAAACGGACGTCCTGATCGGAACGCAGATGGTGGCGAAAGGATTCGACTTCCCGGGGGTGACTCTGGTCGGCGTGATCTCCGCGGATACTTCTCTGAATCTCCCCGATTTCCGCGCCGCCGAGCGCACCTTCCAGCTGCTGACACAAGTCTCCGGGCGATCGGGCCGGAGGGAGAAAGAAGGAGCGGTCGTCGTCCAGACCTATCGGCCAGACCACTATAGCATCCAGGCGGCCGCGCAGCAGGACTACGACGCCTTCTACCGGCAGGAGATGGAGGCGCGACGGGAGCTCAACTACCCGCCGTTCTCGCACCTGGTGAACCTCGTGGTCACGGGAGAAGAGGAGCAGGAGGTGACGCAGACTGCGCATTTGCTGGCCGAGTCCGTGGGCCGGCTGGCGCAGGGGAGAGGGATCGATGTGCTCGGCCCTGCTCCGGCCCCCATCGCCAGGCTGCGGAAACGCTATCGGTGGCATCTCTTGGTGAGAGGCCCAGCACTGGAGGTGCAGAAGGTGGTGCGGGAGGCGATTGCAGGTATGGTCAAGCGTGAGACATGCACGGTGGCGGTGGATGTGGACCCGGTCTCACTGATGTGATAGACTCGGCGCAACAATGAAGATGTCGCGCGAACAATACGGAGACCTGAAGATCGTGCAGTACGGACACCCGGCGCTGCGAGAGAAGGCGGCGCCGGTGCGCCGCTCGTTCAAGGACCTCACAGAACTGGTGGAGCGAATGATGTCACTGATGCGGGATGCCCACGGCCTGGGACTGGCGGCGAACCAAGTGGGAATCCCGCGACGTGTGGCGGTGGTCGAGATAGAGGAGACGGCGACGGTGCTGATCGATCCGGAGCTGGTCAGCGCCGAGGGCAGCGAAACAAGCGAAGGGGGAGGCCGGAGCCGGCCGCGCCGCTACGGCAAGGGGGAAAGGCCGAGCCGAGTAGGGGTCCGGGCGCGCGATATATCCGGCAAGAAGATCCAGGTGGTAGGAGAAGGCCTGCTCGCGCGCGCCCTCTGCCACGAGGTCGGCCACCTGAACGGGAAGCTGTTCATCGACCGGGCAGACGAGGCGACACTTCACTGGCTGGTGGGTCACACGGAGGAGGGAGAGCCTATCATTCACCCCACCAGGCTCGACGAAGCGCTCAAGGTGTTCAGCGCGGCCCCGAGCGCGAGGGGATAGAAGAGGGGGTGGGGGAGCCGCTCTGCATCGCATTCCTGGGCACCGCGGACTTCGCGGTCCCCACGCTGCGGGCCCTCGCGGCTGGACCGGACGACATCGTGGGCGTGTTCACCAGGCCGGATCGGCCGGCCGGGCGCGGCCGCCGGCTGCGGGCCTCGCCGGTGAAGGTGGCGGCACAAGAGCTGGGATTGACCGTCTTCCAGCCGGAACGGGTCAGCGAGGCAGATGGCCTCGGAATCCTGCGGGAGCTCGCTCCCGCGCTGCTGGTCGCGGTCGCCTTCGGTGAGGTGGTGAGCGCGGAGGTGCTGTCCGTCCCTGCGCTGGGAGCGGTGAATCTCCACGCATCATTGCTGCCGCGATACCGCGGCGCCGCCCCCATTCAGCGGGCGCTGATGGCGGGCGCAACCGAGACCGGCGTCACCGTTCAGTGGATGATCGAAGAGCTCGATGCAGGGGATATCATCCTGCAGCGCGCGGCGGCAATCGAAGCGGAGGAGAACTTTGGCAGCCTGCACGACCGGCTGGCCGCGCTGGGCGCGGAGGCCGCGCCTGAAGGTGTGGCGCTGGTGCGGGAGGGGCGGGCCCCGCGCAGGCCCCAGGTTCACGAGGAAGCCAGCCACGCCCCGTCGATCCGGCCGGATGAGCTGGTGGTGGACTGGACGAAGTCTGCCGCGACCGTTGTCAATCTGGTCCGGGCCCTCTCGCCTCGGCCGGGTGCACGGACCACCCACAAACTGCGGCTTCTGAAGGTGCTTGCGGCACGGGAGAGCAAAAATCTGGTCGGGGGGAAAGGAATCCCAGGCCAGATCATGGAATTGAGCGACGAGGGGATAGAGGTGGCAGCAGGGCGAGGGAGCGTTCTGGTGCTGCGCGTGCAGGCTGCGGGGGGAAAAGCGATGTCCGCCGCGGACTACCTGAAGGGACATCGCTTGCGGCTTGGAGAGCAACTAGGCGGATAACGAACCGCGGGGGATCCGCCGGGCGAGAGCTATAGGGGGAAGGTGCCAAGTGGGAACTGCCGAGTCTGGGGATATCGAGCGGCGCTGTAGCCAGGCCATGGATCTGAAGAACCAGGGCCGGTACGACGAGGCGGTAGCAGAGTTCCAGCAGGTGCTGGAGTGCAAGCCGGACTATGCCCGTGCCCACCTCGGGCTCGGGCTCGTGTACTGCTTCATGGGGCAGTTCGATGAGTCTCTGGAGGAGTTGAAGCGAGCCGCGGAGTGTGCTCCGGATTGGGTGGATGGACATTTGAACCTCGCGAAAACCTACGCCATGCTAGGGATGTATGACGAGGCGCGGGTCGAATTCAACCGCGTGCTGGAGCTTCACCCCGGCCACCCGGAGGCTCAGAAACAGCTCGATTACTTCCAAGACCTGACGTGACGAACGCCTTGCGCTGCCCGTGACTCTCTTCCGAGGATCGGCTCTATCGTCGTTTCACCATGGCCGCTTACACAGTCACCTTCTGTCCGAGTGGTAAGTCAGCATCAGTCGCGCCGGAGACGACCGTCCTGGAGGCGGCCGCTGCGGCCGGCGTTCCCTTGCACGCGCCTTGTGGGGGGCAGGGACGGTGCGGGAAGTGTGCCGTCCAGATAGCCGCCGGCGTCGATGAGGTGAGCCCCGCCGAGGCTGCCGTGTTCAGCTCAGGGGAGTTGGCGGAGGGATGGCGGCTGGCCTGCCAGGCACGGGTGCTCGGAGATGCAGAGGTGACGGTCCCTGCCTCCTCACTGGTGGCTGAGCATCGCATTCTGGTGGATGGCGTGGGCCGCGAGATCGTGGCCCAACCCAATGTCCGCAAAGTTGCTCTTCGATTGCCGGCGCCTACCGTGGACGATCAGCGCGCGGACCTCGACCGGGTGCTCGACGCGCTGGGGGGCGAAGTCCTTCCTCCGCGCCACCTGGCGGTGCTGCAGAGCCTGCCGGAGGTACTCCGTTCGAGCGAGTACAAAGTGACGGCAGTGGTCGCGGGCGAGAGCTTGCTGGGATTGGAGGCCGGAGACAGCTCAGACAGCGCCTACGGAATGGCGATCGACATCGGGACCACCACCGTGGTGGCATATCTGTGCCATCTGCCTACTGGGCGGGTGCTGGCGGTGGTCTCGGAGCTGAACCCACAGGGTCAGTATGGGGAGGATGTGATCTCCCGGTTGCAGCTCGCGGCATCGGGAGAAGAGGGAATGTCTCGGCTGACCGGCGCCGCGGCGGAGGTGGTCAACAAGCTGATCGCCCGCGCGGCCCGGGATGCGGGCGTGCCTGCTGAGGAGATCTACGAGGTGGCGGTGGTGGGAAACACGTGCATGACCCACCTGCTCCTTGGAGTGCCGCCGCTGGGATTGGGCGCGGTTCCTTTTCTGCCGTCGTTCCGGGATGCTCGGACGGTGCGCGCCGCCGACCTCGGGATTGCGATCAACCCGGAGGGGCTCCTGTTCGTTGTCCCCAACATAGGCGGCTTCGTTGGCGCCGACACAGTCGGCGTGATGCTGGCGGGCGAACTCGATCGGGCCGCAGGGGTCATCCTCGCGGTCGACATCGGGACCAATGGTGAGATCGCAGTCGCTCGGGATGGGGAACTCTACGCCTGCTCCACGGCCGCCGGGCCGGCCTTCGAGGGGGCGCGGATCAGTTGCGGGATGCGGGCGGCGGCCGGCGCCATAGACGAGCTGACGATCGACCATGATGTGCGCTATCACGTGCTCGGGGAGGTGGCGCCGCTGGGTCTGTGTGGCTCAGGGCTGGTCGATGCAGTGGCCGAACTGGTAAAGGCCGGAGTGGTGACGGAGGCCGGGAGGATGCGCCGTGCGGAGGAAGTGAGCGATCTGCCGGAGAAGGTGAAACGGCGCCTGGTCGAGAATGAAGGGGGGATCGAATTTGTCCTGGCTTGGCCGGGAGAGACGGACGGCGAGAGGGCCGTGTGCCTGACTGCGGGAGACATCCGGCAGGCGCAGCTGGCGAAGGGCGCAATCTACGCTGGGATGACGTTGATGCTGGCGGAGGTGGGCGCGGGGCCCGGAGAGATGGACAGGCTGTTGCTGGCCGGCGCGTTTGGCAACTACATCAGGCCGGAAAGCGCCATCGCCATCGGGCTCATCCCCGCCCCGGCCCACGACCGGGTCGAGTCGGTCGGCAATGCGGCGGGCGTTGGCGCGAGGCTGGCGCTGTTGTCGGTGGCCGAGCGCAGGCGGGCGGAGGAGATCGCTCGCCGGACCAAACACGTGGAGCTGGCCGAACTGGAGGGCTTCTACGATCAGTTTGCAGATGCTATGATACTGCGGCCGCTGCCGGCCGAGAGCTGATCTCGGCACGACGGCCTGTGGGACGCAGATGGGCGACAGATCGAAACTGTTTCTGTCAACACTAGTGTGGACCAAGGAGGATTGGTGAATGGCAGTACTTGAGGAGCTGAAGGAAGCGATCATCTCGGGCAAGCGGGATGCGGCCAAGGAGCTGACACAGAAGGCCCTCGATGGGGGGATGAAGCCGCGTGAGATTGTCGTCGATGGGATTGCGGCGGCGATGGAGGTGGTGGGGGAGAAGTTCCGGGCCAACGAGTTCTATGTGCCGGAGCTGCTGATCGCGCAGCGGGCAATGAAACAAGCCCTGAGCCTGATGTCCGAGGAGGATGTGGACCATATCGGCACTGAGGCGATCGGAACAGTAAAGGGCGATCTACACGACATCGGCAAGAATCTGGTGGCGGCCATGCTCGAGGGCGCGGGGTTCAAGGTTGTAGACTTGGGGGTGGATGTCTCGCCAGATCAGTTCGTGAAGGCGGTACAGGAAAACTCGGTCAACGTGATCGCCATGTCGGCGCTGCTGACGACCACCATGGGCTCCATGCGGGACACGGTGGCGGCATTGGAGACGGCCGGCCTTCGGGACAAGACGCGAGTGCTGATCGGCGGGGCCCCGGTGACGCAGAGCTACGCCGACGAGATCAAGGCCGACGGGTACGCGCCGGACGCAGCTACGGCAGTGGAGAAGGCGAAGGCGCTGTTGCCCGCGTGACCGCACTGCGCCGGCGATGCGGCTTTTGGGCCGCTGGCCGGAGCGAGTGTTCGGGCGGTGCGCGGGAATCTTCGCGAGGGAGAGCGGCCTGCGGCGGGGCGCCCAGCGTGAGTGCCCCCTCCTTCTCTGCCGTTGGCGAAGAGAGCGGGCCAGGATTGCGCCGGGGCTGGCCAGCAGGACAGGTCTGAGATGACCGTAGTCCGGATCGGCCAACCTGAGCAGAAGCGACGCTCCTTGCTGCGAAGCCGCGTGACGCCGGGGATGGCGATACTGGTGATTGCAGGTATCATCGTCCTTCGGCTGTGGGCCGTGGAGACGGCGATTGTCGACGGCGACTCCATGGAAACTACTCTCTCCAGCGGCGATCGCGTCCTGGTGCTCAAGCTGCTCAGGCCGGAGCGTTTCGATATAGTGGTCCTGAGGGATCCTGAATGGGGTGGGATTGCCATCAAGCGTGTGGTCGGTCTTGGTGGCGATCAGATATCCATGGTACCATTCATTCTTGCCGTAGGGGACAGAGAGGTCACGATGGGGAGCAAACTGTACATCGACGGTAGGCCGTACGAAGAACCGTACGCCAGCTCGGTCATTCCGAGGTCTCTGTTCCCAATGAGGGTGCCGGAAGAGGCCTACTTCGTCATGGGAGATAACCGGGACGCCAGCACGGACAGCCGGCGCTATGGCCCGGTGGCGGGGCGGCTGATACAGGGAGTGGGAGTGGCAGTCATCTTCCCGTTGTCGCGGATGAGAATCCTCCCACGCGGGTCGGCAGTGGCAGCACCCCCGGCCGGAAAGATCTGAAAGGAGATACTGGATTGCGACCTCTAACAGTTGCGGTGTTTCTCATCATCGCGATAAGCCTGGGCGCATTCGGGCAGATCTGCCTCAAGCACGGAATGAAGCAGTTCGGCGACCTCGGCAAGCCGAGTATCGGGCTAGCCCTGAACGTGTTTCACGCCATCTTCACTCCGTATGTCCTATTGGGACTCTCCCTCTATGCCATTAGCTCGTGCTTCTGGCTGGTGGTGATCTCGCCCGGGGGATGGGCCCTCACCTACGCCTATCCGATGATTGCAATTAGCTACGTATTGGTGGTACTGCTCTCACGGGCATTGTTCAACGATAGAGTAATGCCGCTTCAGTGGATGGGCATTCTCTGTATGTGCACCGGTCTCGTGCTGGTGGCTCGATTCGGGGCCCCCAAGGGTTAGCGCCGCTGACATCACGATCGGCTGCAATCAGACGCGCGCTCGTCGTCTGCGCGCTGCTCGCCATCCCCACGGCGCTGGTCGGACCGGCGATGCGGCCGGGGCAGGCGTTGCTGCCGGCCGATCTGCTGGTCCAGTTCGAGCCGTGGCGATCGCAGGTGAGTGTGGCCCCGCGGGCGCACTGGGATCCCCTGGTATGGGATGGCATCGCGCAGTACTACCCGTGGCGCGCATTCGCGGCGGACTCGCTGCGGACCGGCCACTTGCCCCTCTGGAATCCGTACCAGTTCTGCGGAACCCCGTTTCTGGCAAACGGCCAGTCGGCCCTGCTCTATCCTCCCAATGTCCTCTTCTGGGCGCTCCCAGTGGCACGCGCCTTCGCCTGGTCGGCCTGGCTGCATCTGCTGCTTACGGGCTGGTTCATGTACCTGCTGCTGCGCAGGATCGGGGTGGGCCGCTTCGGGGCTCTGGCGGGAGGCGTGGTGTGGCAGGCCAACAGCTTCTTCGTGGCCTGGATTCATCTGCCGACCGTTCTCTGCACCGCGAGCTGGCTCCCCCTCGTACTGCTGTGCTGCGAGCGCGCTCTGGTCACCGGCCGGACTCGACATGCGGTGGCCGCGGGCATGGCGCTGGGCCTCTCCTACCTGGGCGGGCATCCTCACATCTTCCTGTACGTCGGGCTGTTGACCGCGGTGTATATCGTCCTGCGCGGCCTGAGCCGCGGCCTCGGTTTTCCCCTCGGAAGGCGCCTGGCCGGATTAGTGCGGACCGGCGTGGTTGCGGGTACCACCGCGGCCGGGCTGTCGGCTGCCCAGCTACTGCCGACGCTGGAGCTGCTGCGTGTTGCGCACCGCACGTTCGTCCCGGGGCCAGATAGCTACGCGGCATTTCTGAGCCACGCGATGCCCGCGGCTCAGCTCTTCGGCCTGGCGCTTCCCCACGCGTTCGGCCATCCCGCCCTCGGCGCCTATGCCGGCCGGGACAACTTCGCGGAGCTCACCGCCTACGTCGGGATCGTGGCGCTCGCCCTCGCGGTGTGGGCTGCGTTCTCCTCCCGCACCTGGCACGGGCGCTTCTTCGCGGGCGCGCTGGTGCTGGCGGGCCTTGTCGCGCTGGGGACGCAGGTGAACTGGCCGATGTACCACTGGATTCCCGGCGTGGCACGCGGGGGCGGGCCGGCGCGGATTCTCCTGCTCGCTGTGTTCTCGCTCAGGGTGTTGGCCGGAGTGGGAGCGGATGCGGTGGTGCACCGCCTGGCTCTGGGCAGAAGACTATCCCTGGGGCCGATCATCGGCGTGCTTGCTGTGCTCCTGGGGGCGGCGTGGTTCTGGTGGTGGCGGGGGATTCCGGTGCTGGTGGAAGTGAAGTCCGGGGTGTCGGTACTTGCTCGCGTGGAGGTTGTCCGCGCTGCCATCCTGGTCTCAGCGGCGGCCGCCTGCCTGCTCCTCGTGCGGCACCAGAGCTTTCGCCGGATCGGCCAGGTCGGTCTGCTGGCGATACTCGCCGTCGATCTGGTGCTGGCCGCTCAGCAGCACATACATACGGCCCCTGTCGAATGGGTCTACCCGTCCAGCGCCGCGGCCGACTCGGGAACCGGAAGGATCATCGGCAACGCGCACGACTGGCCGATAGACCGCTTTCCGCGGGCAGTCCTGCCTCCGAACGCGGCCACCGTCTACCGCATGCGGGACGCCTTCGGCTACGACTCCTTGTATCTGGCTCGCTATCGAGACTTCGCGGCCGCGATTCAGCACGGCGACCCGAGCCCGCCTCTGAACGGAAACCTCCTGCTGGCGCGACTGGCCCCGACCTACGGCCTCGACATGATGAGCTTGGCCGGGGTGGAGACGGTGCTCTCGCCCGTTCCGCTCAAGTGGCTGCGAATGAAGCGGGTCGGCGCCTTCTACACCTATCGGAATCCATATGCCATGCCGCGCGCGTGGGTCGCACAGTCAGCGGCCTTCATGCCGACTCACCGCGAGGCAGTGGTAGCGCTGGCGCAGCTCGGCGTGCTGGATGACTGTCTGCTCATTACCGGCCCGGACGAGCCCGCGGAAGAGTTCCGACCGGAGCGCGCCCCTACCGCTGAAGTCGTGGATCTGTCCCCGAACGCGGTGGCCGTGCGGCTGCCAGAGGGCGGGGGTGGGTACCTCTTCCTCGCCGACAGCTATGCCCCCGGCTGGCGCGCTTACGCTGGCGAGAGGGAGCTTTCTATTCGCGCGGCCTACGTGGCGTTCCGCGCAGTGGCGCCACCCCGCGACGCCAGAACCGTGATCTTCCGCTACGAACCGGCGAGCTTTAGAGTAGGGCTGTTCATCGCGCTCGTCACCCTTGCGTCCATGGCAGCCGCGGGCGCGCATCTGCTGGTGCGTCGGAGCGAGGCAAGGTGATGCGCGCCGGGGCCCGGTTGCTGAAGATCCTCTCTGCCGCGGTGGTGATCGTCTGCGTGGGGACAGCCACCGCCTACGTCCCGCGCGCCGTCGCTAGCAGTTGGGGGTTGCCCAACTCCCACCACTACTTCTCATACCACCCAGACGAGATCTTCCTCCTCCTGCCATCATTCGGTTTCGCTCAGGGCGACTGGAATCCGCACTTCTTCAACTACGGCACGCTCTATATCTACCTGGTCGGCATCCCTGCCGTCCTCTTTGGGATCGTGCCCGACGGCGCGCAGTTTCCCACCAATCTCCGCCCGCTGTACGATCTAGCGCGCACGATCACCATGTGGATGGGCATCGCCACCATCGCGCTGCTCTGGTTCGCCTTCGGCCGCAAGGACCGCTGGATCGGCCTTCTCAGCGCGCTGCTGCTGGCGATCTGCCCACTTCACGTTGTGAACAGCGGCTATGCCACGGTTGATGTCCCCGCCACCTTCTGGCTCACGCTTGCCTTTCTCTTTGCCATCTATGGGGCGGAGCGCACCAACCTAAAGTGGGGCGCGCTCGTCGGCCTCGCAGTCGGCCTCGCCGCGGGCACCAAGTACAGCGCCGGCCTCTTTCTCCTTCCTGCCGTCCTCGCGCCTCTGCTCGTCGCACCAAGATCGTGGCGTTGGAGCTGGTGCCTGGTCATTATCGGCGGCGCCACCCTCGGCTTCATCATCGGCTGCCCCTTCTTCTGGACGGCGGAGTTTCGCCAAGGCCTCTCCTTCGAGATCACTCACGCTCGGATCGGCGGCACTCTCGCCTTCGAGGGCACAGGGAGCGGGTGGTGGTATCACCTCACTCGCGGCCTTCCTGCCAGCCTCGGCTTGCCCTTTTTGCTCTCCGCCGTCGTCGGCGCGGTCGCAGCGATCCGCCTGCGAAGTCTCCCGGCCCGACTCTCACTGCTCTGGGCGCTCTGGTACTTGCTCGTCATCGGCTTCGGCCGAGAGCGCTTCATCAGGTACTTGGTCCCGCTGACGCCGTTTCTTTCCGTTCTCGCCGCCGTTGGGCTGACATGGCTCTATCGCTCGCCCCGCCTGGCGGTTAGGATTCCGGTCCTGCTCGTGGGCATTGGCGCTGCCCTCCTGACCTGGGGCTATGTAGGCGCGGAGGTGTTCGGGCCACTCTCCGAAGATGCGCGGGACCACGCGTGGCGGCAGGTGAGAGCCGCCCTCACCGAGCCCGGATCGAGGACGCGCGTCGGCCTCGTACAGCGCCCCTGGTACTATCACCCTCCCGTCTCGCCATTCAACGCCGGGCTCTTCTCTCGCGGCATGTTCGAGGATTGGAATGAGCGAACGGGCCAGCGAGTGGTGATCACCGGGTGGGATGCCGGCAAGCTTGAGGCAGAGAAGCCTGACTTCTTTCTCCTCTCCGATCTGGAGTCACAAGACCTGATCCGCCTGCGCAACCCGGACGCGCTCGACTTCGTCGCCGCTCTCGATACCTTTTACCAGAGCAGAGAACAATTCGGCGGTCCCCATCCGCGCCCGCCGCCGCTGCCGTTGCGGTGGCTGTTCCCCGGTTCGTGGTCGGGACCCCCGGACTGGCTCTATCGGCACTGCCGCGTCACACTCTACTCCGAGCCCAGTTCATGACGCGGCCCGGTGACGCGAAACTCGTTGGCTGGCCCGCTGCCGCCGAGCTCCGCTGGGCCGCGGTCGCCGCGGCCGCGCTCATGCTCCTCACCTGCATCCCGTATCTCTACGGCCTCGCCATTCGTCCTTCGGGTCACTACTACTCCGGGCTCCTCACCAACCCCGACGAGCACAACGTCTACCTCGCCTACATGCGGCAGGCGCGGGATGGCGCGCTGTTCTTCATTGACCCCTTCACCTCTGAAGCGCAGCTCGGACGCACGGTCAACGTCTTCTTCCTGTCACTGGGGATGTTATCTCGCTTGACGAGGCTCTCACTTCCAGTCACGTATCATCTGGCGCGAGTTGCATCCGGCTGGCTGCTGCTGATGGCCATCTACTGCCTGGCCGCGCAGGTGCTGGCTACCATTCGCGGCCGTCGGCTCGCACTTGCGCTTGCCGGCCTCGCCTCCGGCCTCGGTTGGCTATACCCCGCGGCGGCGGGCCGGCCGCACCCGATAGACTATGGCCCGGGGCTCATCATGCCGGAGGCAATCACCTTCCTGAGCCTG
>JAUVSA010000113.1 GCA_030597345.1 Bacillota bacterium | reverse complement strand
TCCGCGTGCACCTCCTCGGAGAGCGCATTTCATAACCCTCACTCGCCTGGGTGTCCGTTAGAGACGCTGGCATGGAATGCGCCTGCTGGAGCTTGGCGGCTTGTGCTGCTGTTTCATAACCTCAGGCAGCACAAGCTGCCAGACTCCGGATGGAGATTATGAAACAGCTTCTAGTCAGCGCACCGGGTGACAGGGCACCCGATAGCGCAGAGGGCCTGCTACTCCGACTTGGCGTCGCGGGTCGCGGGCTGGGGGCTACTGTCGCGTATACGCTGTACGAGGGCCAGGAGATTCTCTATGGAGAACGGTTTCGTCATGTAGGAAGTGACCCCCCACCGCCAGCCGTGGGCCACGTCCCGGTCGCTGGCGCGAGCAGTGAGCATGATCACGGGGATATCCTTGAACTGCTCGGACTGCTGCAGCACGTGCAGGGTCTGGAACCCGTCGAGGATCGGCATGATGACGTCAAGGATGATCAAGTCCGGCACTTCATCGTTTATGGCGAGGAGTGCCTCCGCGCCGTTCTCGGCGGTGCGGACTTGCAAGCTCCGGGCCTCCAGGGCGGACTTGATGAGCTGTACGGTCGGCGGGTGATCGTCGACGACTAGGACACTGTATGCCATTCCACCTTCCCCTTCCCTATCCCCGCAGCGGTCCTTCCGAGCGGATCCGCTGCCCAGCCACACCGCATTATACCACAGCCCGAACCTGTCGTCCTTGTGATCGCCGCGACATTTGTGCGGTCGCTGGTTGGCCTCAGCCAAGCGGGGGCCGAATGGAGGCGGTGCGATGTGGTATAGTGGCACTGAAGGCGCAAGGACTGGGTGCGGAGGTCGGTGACCGTGAGATCGAGAGCAATCCTGTGTGCCGTCCTGCTCGGGCTTGTTCTGTGCCAGGGCGCGGCCGCGGCGAACGAGGCAGTAGAGCTGGCGTTCAAGTTCGCTCCCGGCGATGTGGTCAAGCATGAAGTGTCGGTGTCCGGCGCCGGACACCTGCGGTCGTCTCAGGGGCAAATGTCCGCCATCGGAGTGCGGGGAGCCTTCAGCATTGTCTACACCACGCGGGAGGTGCTCGCGGACGGAAGCGGGCGGGTAGAGGCGCGCATACCGAAGGCAAGCCTCGACGTCAATGTCGGGGAGGAGAGCACCAGGCTCCTGTACGAGAACGGCAGGCTGCGCTGGTTCGCAAACGGGCAGGAGCACGCGCCGCCGGAGGCGGACCTGAGCCAACTGCCGCTGATGGGAACGCCAGTGGTGTTCACTATATCGCCAACCGGCCGGCTGAGCGACATTGCGCTGGCCGATCCGCGGGTGTTGGGCGCGCTTCAGCAGGCCGTCCCCGGAATCAACCTGGGGCAGTTTCGGGGGACCTCTGATGGGTTGTTCCCAGAGGGCCCGGTGGGCGTGGGGGAGACGTGGCGTCAATCGGCAGTGGTGACACCACTGGGGCCGCTCATGCCGATCACCGTCAGCACCTCGCACACGCTCGATTCCTATAGTGAGGAAGGTGGGATCGGTGTCGCGAAGATCAGCGGATACAGCGAGGCGCGATTGCAGTGGCGACCGACGACGGTATCTCCCGGAGGGACAGAAGTGACGGTCGGGATTCCAGAGCTCAGGCAGACCGTCACCTCTACCGAGTTCTTCAACACCTCAGAGGGACGGCTGCTGCGCGGCGACTACGAGGTGGCTTTCACGACGCGGGTTTCGGTGCAAGTCGGGGGAGAGGAGCGGGAGGGCGAGGCGGAGGCGCGGTTCCACATTTTCGTGCAAGCACGGTAGCGGTTCGCCCGGCTCACGGGATGACGCTGCGCTCCCGGGCGATCGCCAGCAGCTTCTCCACCACTTCTTCGATGGTCAGACCGCTGGTGTCCAGATGGACGGCGTCGGGAGCGGCGCGGAGAGGCGAGTGGGCGCGGGTGGAGTCGCGGTCGTCGCGGGCGCGGATCTCCGACAGGACAGTGGCGAGGTCGGCCTCGAACCCTCGCTCCCTCAGCTCGAGCCAACGGCGGTCGGCGCGCTCCTCGGCGGAGGCCGTGAGGAACACCTTCAGCTCGGCAGTTGGCAGGACGACGGTCTGAATGTCGCGGCCCTCCATGACCACGCCGCCTTCGCTCGCCATGGCCCGCTGGAGCGCGACCATGCGCTCCCGGACGGCTGGAATCTCGGAGAGCCGGGAGGAGAGCTGGCTGATCTCGGAAGAGCGGATGTCGTCCGTGATTTCGCGACCGTCCACGAAGACGCGGTTGAGGCCATCCAGCTGGGGTTCAAGGCGGAGGTCTATCGTGTCGAGCAAAGCCGCGATGCGGCTCGGATCGTTGGGATCGATGCCGTGGGTGCGCGCGGCCCAGGCGAGGGCGCGGTACATCGCGCCTGAGTCAATATAAGTGGACCTGAGGCGCTGGGCCACGAGCCGCGCAATGGTGCTCTTGCCGGCGCCGACGGGGCCGTCGATGGCGACGCGGGGGCGGCGCTCGGGGGCCGAAGCTCGGCCGCCAGTGGGGCGAGGACCGACCGGGGTCAACTGCCGTAGACCTCCTTCGGATCGAAGACGCGCTCGCCCACGATCTCTAGCTGGTCGCCAGAGACCTTGCGGTGGAAGCAGGAGCGGTAGCCCTCGTGACAGGCTGCGCCGCCGATCTGCTCGACCTTCATCACGAGGGCATCGGCGTCGCAGTCCAGGAGGATCTCCCTGACGATCTGGTAGTTTCCGGAGGTCTCGCCCTTCATCATGACGCGGCCGTGGGAGCGGCGGAAGAGATGCGCCTTCCCTGTTTCGAGGGTGCGCTGGAGGGCATCTCTGTTCATGTAGCCGAGCGTCAGCACCTCGCCCGTTTCGTGGTCCTGGAAGATGACCGAGATGAGTCCCGCGTCGTCCCACTTGAGTGAATCGAGATCCACAGCGACCTCCTAAGCGACCCCCTAGGCGACCTCCTAAGCGACCCCCTAAGCGACCTGCTAACCGACCTGCTAACCGACCTGCTAGTTGACCTGCTAGTTGACCGTCACCATGAAGCCGATGCCGGTGAACCAGCCCACGATGATCCACAGCAGGGCAGCGACGACGTCGCCGAGGATGACGCCCATGAAGAGGGGGCGGAACTGAACGTAGCCGCGGAGACCAGTATAGCGGATCGTGAGGAGCTTGAACAGCCAGCCGAGGAAGAGGGAGAACCAGAGGCAGAGGCTTGCCCAGGAGGTGGCCATGACGAATCCGAGGGGGTGGATGGGCCACCAGACGAAGTTGAGGCGAAGCCAGGCGAGGGCGGCGACGATGGCCGCGCCCGAGAGCATAGACAGGTACTCGATACTGGTGGGGCGCTCAGGGGCTTGGAGTCGCGTGGCGAGCAGTCTGAAGAATCCCGTGGGATGGGTCTCCAGCTCCACGACATTGCTGGCCTGGAAGGCCCCCAACTTGTAGAAGGTCAGGAGATAGGCCGGGATGCTGACGGCGAGGCAGACGAGAAGCGCGAGTGCGAGGGTGGGCACGAGCTTGCGAGTGGAGACGCCCTCGATCTCGGCCAGGCGGAAACTGTTCAGGACGGACGGCATGAGGAACTCGCGCAGGTCCCAGGTGAGTGCGCAGTCCACGAAGGTGAGGACGGTGAGATTGCTCGGGCCGACGGCAGTGGTGCCCCCGAAGAGAAGCAGATAGTCGATCGGGTTGAAGATGAGGTGGACCATGAGCATGCCGGCCTCGGCGATGATGCGGGTAAGCACGAGGCAGATGGCGAGGAAGAAGATGAGGTGAGTAATAGCGAAGGCGAAGGTCATGCCTGCCGCGAGGAGCCACAACAGGGCGGCCGCGAACCCGATCAGGAAGCCGAAGACTGCAGAGCGGTATCCCATTGGCTCGCCGCTGTCGTCCACGTCCGGGGCACGGGTGAAGGCGCGTCTCAGAGCATCCGCAATGGTGCCTCGCAGAAACCATAAGAGGACGAAGGCGATGGCCAGGAGCCCGCCCATCTGCTGGGAACGCGTGATGCTGCTGATGATCCCAGACCAGGCGCTGGTGCCCTCGTAGCCCAGTGCGCTGAGGACGACTGCCTCGGCCTTGATGAGGAGCACCGAGGCCCAGAATCCGGCCGCGACCTCGAGGGAGAGGAGATAGCCGAAGCCGATGGCGGAGAAGAAGATGCCCAGGTAGACAGGGGTGAGGGCGTTCCACGGGCGGTCGGTTATATACGGGCCGAGATCCCAGAAGGTTGGGATCTGAGGAATAGCGGGGAACTGCTGATGCATCCCGTTGACGAGGTGGATGAGGAAGACGACGCCGGCGCCGATCCAGACGAGGCGGTTGGTGAAGAAGGCGGCGGAGGGCCCGCGCTCGTCGGGCCGGAGGACCTCGACGGGGAACTGGACCAGGGGGAATGCGAGCCGCTCGCGATCGGCCCACTGCTTCCTGGCGAGAGAGGCGAGGCAGATCATCATGAGCCAGAGAGCGCCGAAGAAGATGGACCAGCGGGACAGCATGGTCCACCACGGCCGCCAGGGGAAGGAAGCTTCGGGGGGCATCCCCTCCCAGAACCAGGCGGAGGCCTCCAGGTCGTTCAGGGCGAGCCATATGGGGATCCGGTCCCAGAAGAGCTGCTCCCAGCCGTTGCCCGGGGTGGCGTAGTAGAAGGGCACGGTGCCGCAGGGAATCATGTAGCGAAGCAGCCCCGAGGAGGGGATGCCCGAGGTCACCATGATGATTATGTAGACGACGGTTGTCTCGCGAAGGCTCAGCAGAGCACGCCCGCGGCGGCGGTAGAAGGCGAAGTTGAGCAGCGACAGGAGAACGAGTACAGCGACTGCGCCGACGGGGAAGTGGTTGCCCGCGATGTAGGTGTTGCCGACTACGTAGTCGTTGTAGGGGGTGAGAGCGCAGAGGCCACTGGCAAGCAGCAATCCGAGGAGAACGCTGCGCCAGGTGATGCCTCTCCCGCGTTCGGCCACGCTCTAGCCCTTCAGGGGGATGGAGATTCGCTGTCCGAGGCTGCGACCGCGGCCGGTCGCACAGGGACGCCGCGCTCGGCGAGATAGTGCTTGATGTCAGCAATGGGGTGAGCCGAGTAGTGCGCGATGCTGGCGATGAGGGCCGCCTCGCAGTGGCCTTCGGTCAGCGCCTGGTGGCTGTGCTCTGGCGTGCCGGCGCCGCCGGAGGCGATGACGGGAATACTCACGGCGTCCGCGATGGTGCGGCAGAGCTCGAGGTCGTAGCCCGCCAAGGTGCCGTCTGCGTCGATGCTGTTCAGGAGGACCTCGCCCGCGCCGAGCTCTTCGCCGCGCTGAACCCACTCGATTGCATCCAGGCCGGTGGGCGTGCGACCGCCCTTGATGTAGCACTCCCAGCGCGAACCATCGACAGACGCCTCGGCGCGGCGTTTCACATCCATCGAGAGGACGACACACTGGCTGCCGAACCGTTCCGCCGCCTCCCGGATGAGCTCCGGCCGCTGTATGGCAGCGGTGTTGACGGCCACTTTGTCGGCGCCGGTCTTGAGAACGGCGCGGAAGTCCTCGATGGTGCGAATGCCGCCGCCGACAGTGAAGGGAATGAAGACCTCCTCCGCAGTGCGAGAGGCAACGTCGAGCATTATGTCGCGTCCCTCATGGGAGGCGGCGATATCGAGGAAGGTCAGCTCGTCCGCGCCTTCGACGTTGTAGCGCGCGGCCATCTCGACCGGGTCACCCGCGTCGCGCGGGTCGAGGAACTTGATGCATTTCACTACCCGGCCACGATCGACGTCCAGGCAGCAGATCAGCCGCTTCGCTAGCATGCGGCCTCCAGTACGTCTTTTAGGTCGAGCCGGCCAGTGTACAGCGCGGTGCCGATGATGGCGCCGGCGGCGCCGGCGTCCCGCACGGCCCGGACGTCTTCAACAGTGGTAATGCCGCCGGAGGCGATTATGGAGGCATCTACGCCCTCCACCATCTCCCGCAGGGCGGGGAGATTCGGCCCGACGAGCATGCCATCATGCATAATGTCTGTGAACACGATCCAGCGCACGCCGGCCGCGGCGAGCCGCCGCCCCAGCTCGATAGCAGACATCTCCGTGTCATCGAGCCAGCCGCGCGCCGCTACCCGGCCGCGGCGAGTGTCGATGCCCGCGACGACAGACTCGCCAAGGTCTTCGATGATCGTCTTCGCCACCTCCGGGTCAAGTGCGGCGGTGCCGATGATGACCCGCTGCACGCCCAGGTCGAGCGCACGGCGGGCGATCTCCAGTGTACGAATGCCGCCTCCGAGTTGGACCGGGATCTTCACGGCGAGCACGATAGCCGTCACCGCATCGAGATTCTTGGGCTCACCGTCCCGCGCGCCGTCGAGGTCAACGACGTGGAGGCGCTGCGCGCCGGCGGCCTCCCAGCGCTTGGCTGTGGCGGCGGGGTCGTCGCTGAAGACAGTCTCGCGGTCGTACCGGCCCTGCACGAGCCGCACGCAGTTGCCGCCCCGGAGGTCGATGGCGGGGATGATCTCCATCAGGGGTGCGCTCCGGCCTGATCTCGCACGAGGTCAACGAAGTTGGCGAGCATGTTGAGGCCGACGTCGCCGCTCTTTTCGGGGTGGAACTGACAGGCGAACAGATTGCCGCGGGCGACGGCGGAGACGAAGCTGATGCCGTGCTCGGTGGTGATCGCGGTCCAGTCCGGGTCGTCCGGCACGCAGTAGTAGGAATGGACGAAGTAGGCCATTGCGTCATCCGGCATGCTGTGCGTGATGGGATGAGGCTTCGCTATCTCCAGTCGGTTCCAACCTATGTGCGGCACCTTCAGCCCGGGATCGTCGGCTTTGGCCTCGAAGGCGGGGCCGTGGAAGCGAACCACTCGCCCGGGCACGATGTCGAGGCCCGCAGCGGGGCCGAACTC
>JAUVSA010000273.1 GCA_030597345.1 Bacillota bacterium | reverse complement strand
GTTCTGTGATTATCCGCGGATAACAATATCATGAAGTTGTTCCTGGGACACGACACTAGGCTGACGTGACCGGCCGGGTCCCGGCCGCCGGCCGCAGGAGGACGGCATTGTGTTCGACGACCAAAGGAGCAAGAAGGTCATCCTGGTCCTGCATTGTCTGCTGAACCAGAATGCGCGCATAGATGGCTGTGCCTACTTCCCCGGTGCGATGAGAGAGTCCGCGAGGGCAGTTGTGGACAGTGGCGTGGGCATTCTGCAGATGCCCTGTGCCGAGCTCCACTGCCTGGGGTTGGACCGTTCCGGCCGGATGCGCGACGGAACCGACATCGGCATCCGGGAGGCGCTGCTGGAGGGGGAAGGACTGAAGGCCTGCCGCGACCTGGTGCGGCAAGTGATGGACGATGTAAGGGAGTACCAGAAGCACGGCTTCCGGATCATCGGGGTGGTGGGGAACGACGGTTCTCCGGCATGCGGCGTGGACACCACACACTACGTGGATGGTGAGAGAGCTGGAGCCGGCGCGTTCATGGAGATACTGCGCGAGGAGCTCACGCGCCGGGGCCTAGACATTCCGTTCGTGGCTTTGAGAGACCATGAATGGGCCGAGCGCACGGCGAGAATACGGGCACTCCTCGAGAGTGCCGCGGAGAACTGAGGGCCGCGATCGCCACTTGTGCCGGGCGAGGAGGCTCTGCCTGTATCGCTCCGTCTGAGCCCAGGACGGTGGCGTCACCAACAGTCGACACCCGCAGGTAGACACATCCTGGCGAGCGCGCAAGCTCAGAAGCCGTCTGAGGGCATACCGTCGCTATGTAACATGGGCAGGGCGTCCCACGCCAACTTGACATGCGCACGATGTCCGCCGAAGATGCCCGGGCCAAGATGATCACCATACTCAGGAGACCTCCATCCGGATAGAGGCCTCCTGAGCACGGTGTTAGGCGGCGGCCAATACTGCAGTGGCGCCTGACGCCGGAGGAGTCCACTCGCGAGTCGGCAGTGGCGATGATATCTGTGTATACATGGGAGAGGCAGCATGCCGAGACGGCGACATACGTCGGACATCACGAGAAGAGAATTCCTGCGACACGCTGCTGTCGCGGCAGCGATGGGTGCGGGTGTGGCAGGGGGTGTAAGTGCGAGACAGACCGCGTCTGCAAGCACTGGCGAGGAGGAAGCAGCCGTCGTTAAGCGCCGCACGCTGGGGCGCACGGGACTCGAGGTGTTTCCCCTCGGGCTGGGGGCCGGCGGGATCCGCGAGGCCGCGGTGGCGCGGCGGGCACTCGACCTCGGGGTCAACTACTTCGACACTGCTGAGGGTTATCAAGAGGGCAACAGCGAGATCACCCTGGGTAAGGCCCTGAAGGGCCGGCGCGATGAGGCCGTCGTCGCCACGAAGTGGGGCTGGTGGGAGAAGGAGACGGCGGACGACTACGTCGCGGCGCTGGACGCCAGCCTCAAGCGCCTCGATATGGACTATGTGGACATCATCCAGATCCACGCCGCCAGCACGCGAGAGCACGTGGCCATCGAGGCCGCCCGGGAGGCGTTCGAGCGCGCCCATAAAGCCGGCAAGGTCAGGTTCAACGGCATCAGCATCCACGAGAACCAGGTGGAGGTAGTGGAGGCGATCATCGCGCAGGGCTGGTACGACGAAATCCTGCTGGTCTACAACGCGGGGAACGCACAGCAGATGAAACCGGTGATCCGCAAGGCCCGCGAGGCCGGCATTGGCATCGTCGCCATGAAGGGGCTCGCCCCCGTGCACGAAGCGATGAAGGCAGAGGAACCCCGCGAGCTTCCGGATGAACCCTACCGGAAGGCGATGCAGTGGGTCTGGAAGGACGAGAACGTCGCCAACCTCATCGTCAGCATGCCGACCTTCGATCAGGTGGAGGAGGGAGTCGCCGCCGCGCGCGGAGAGCTGACGCCGGCCGATCAGAAGAAGTTCGAGGAGGCGATCACACAGGCGTCTCTGGGGATGTGCCGCATGTGCGGCGCCTGCACGGGGCAGTGCGCGAAGGCCGTGCAGGTGGCAGACATCATGCGCTACCGGCTCTACCACGACGGCTATGGCGATCGCTCCCGCGCGGTGGCCCTCTACCGCGCTCTGCGGCCCGGCGCCAGCGCCGCGGCCTGCGGCGACTGCACGAGCTGCTCGATAGTCTGTCCATGGGGCGTGCCGGTTCAGGAGCGGATGCGCGACCTTCACTCACGCCTCGCCTGAAGCTGATCGCCATCAAGAAGAAAGTCAGCGCCAAGATCAGGGCGTGCGACCGGAGATCAGGAGACCTACAATGAAGAACGTTGCCGCATGGATTCTCGCAATCGCATTCCTCGGAGCGTGGGGGCAGGCTGAACCGCTGTCGACGGCTGGCGCGATCTGATCGGCACCCGGCTGGTGCGCGAACGGAACGGCTAGCCCCATGAGGTCACCGTGGTGCAAGGCGGCTTCGAGTACCGCGGTGAGCGATTCTCCTCGGTTTCCGCCATCGCCCGGCTGATCACCCGCACCAGAGGCCATCTTGCCCTGGGGTCAGAGCCTCGAGCCCATGCCGTTGGCTGGGGTCTGTGTGCCTGTTAAGTAGCGTTGGGACACCGGTTTGGCGGCCCAGATGGCGTGCAGCGTCTGACGGATCGGCGCGAGGCGGCGAGAGCGGCTCTCAGAGAGGGAGATCGCCCAGGTCGTGCGACGCTCCGAGCGAGCGGTCCACTCCATCCTGCGCCGCGCAAGAGACAAGGCGCGAGAGGCGCTAGCGGCCGATGGCCCCCGAAAGCAACAATGAGCGGATCAGGCAGGCGGCTGAGCGCAGCACCCCTCCGCTGCCATCGGAGGTGCGGAAGCGGGCGCTGTGGGCGGTGATGGCCGTCCTGCGGCGGAGATTCCCG
The DNA here is from genome assembly GCA_030597345.1 of Bacillota bacterium. Lineage (GTDB taxonomy): Bacteria > Armatimonadota > Hebobacteria > Hebobacterales > Hebobacteraceae > JAUVSA01. The sequence continues at coordinate 458 of JAUVSA010000273.1, read as the reverse complement.
TTGCGGACCGCGATCCTGGCGGCGGTGGCACAGCTCGTGCTGGCGGCCGCGGTTTACGTTGTAGTGCGCTGGTTCATGTGAGCGTGGGCCTTGGCCCGGAGCCGCGCGAACGCCCTCATTTGGGCATACTTTCACTCGTCGAGGAAGCTGCGCACACACCCGTCCCCCGCCGCCTGCAGCCACGAGAATCGCTCTTCTATCGCCCGCGCCAGCGCGCGTTCTCTCGACGACGACTCGTTGAGGCCGCAGACTTCCGAGACGGCCCAGTCCACTCCGTGCCGCGCGAAGTCCTCCGCGAACTTCTCGTCAGCCGGGAAGAGCTCCCCCTTCGCGTCCCTCCCCCGAAACAGGAACGCCGCGGCCACCGCCAGGGTCGTCGCTGGCGCCGCCACCCCCTCCGTCGCATCCACCAGCAGCGCCCCGACCAGTCGATCCCCCCGCGACAGCTTCCTCGGCAG
>JAUVSA010000179.1 GCA_030597345.1 Bacillota bacterium | reverse complement strand
GGCCCTGCACGAGCCGCACGCAGTTGCCGCCCCGGAGGTCGATGGCGGGGATGATCTCCATCAGGGGTGCGCTCCGGCCTGATCTCGCACCAGGTCAACGAAGTTGGCGAGTATCTTGAGCCCGACGTCGCCGCTCTTCTCGGGGTGGAACTGACAGGCGAACAGATTGCCGCGGGCGACCGCGGAGACGAAGCGGATGCCGTGCTGGGTGGTGATCGCAGTCCAGTCGGGGTCGTCCGGCACGCAGTAGTAGGAGTGGACGAAGTAGGCCATTGCATCCTCCGGCACGCGCTGCGTGACCGGGTGCGGCTTCGTGATCTCCAGCTCGTTCCAACCTATGTGCGGCACCTTCAGTCCGGGATCGTCGGCTTTGGCCTCGAAGGCGGGGCCGTGGAAGCGAACCACTCGCCCGGGCACGATGTCGAGGCCCGCAGCGGGGCCGAACTCCTCGCTCTCGGTGAAGAGCATCTGAAGGCCGAGGCAAATCCCGAGGAAGGGGCGGTCCTCCCCTACCCACGCTCTCGCGAGGTCGTCGAACTTCGCCTCCCGCAGGCGCTCCATGGCCTGGCCGAAGGCGCCGACGCCGGGGAGGACGAGGGCGTGAGCGCTCCGGAGCTGGTCCGGCGAGGAGATCACCCGCGCCTCCGCTCCGACGCGGATGAGGGCCTTCTCCACACTCCGGAGATTGCCCATTCCGTAGTCCATGATAGCGATGTCTGGTTTCATGCTTTGCGCCACCGGCGTCTAGCGTCCTCGTAGGCGTCGTTTCCCTGACAGTCGTTGACCACAATCGCCGGGAAGTCCTCCACCGTTAGCCCGCGGATGGCCTCCGGTCCGAGGTCCTCGTAAGCGATCGGTTCGACCGCCCGAATGCGCTGCGAGAGGAGCGCGCCCGCCCCGCCCAAGGCGCCGAAGTAGACCGCCTTGTGCTGCTTCAGGGCTTCTCGCACTTCGGCGGAGCGAGGCCCCTTGCCGATGGTGCCTTTCAGCCCGAGAGCGAGGAGCGCGGGCGTGTACGAGTCCATACGGCCGGCGGTTGTCGGCCCCGCAGCCCCAATGATGCGGCCCGGCGGCGGAGGCGTGGGACCCACATAGTAGATAATCTGGCCGTCTACGTCAAAGGGCAGATCTTCACCCCGCGCCAGCGCCTCAGCCATGCGCTTGTGGGCCGCGTCGCGGGCGGTGTACAGAGTGCCGCTGATGACGACCCATTGCCCCGCACGCAGCCGGAGGACATCCTTCTCCTTGAGAGGGGTAGTGAGACGGATCAGGGGCTCGGATGACGGTCGGTCAAACATGCGTCACTTCCACCTATAGGAGGCGTGCCGCGCTGCATGGCACTGGAGGTTCACCGCCACCGGCAGGCTGGCGATGTGGCAGGGGGCAGTCCCCACCTTGACTGCGAGGGCGGTAGTTCTGCCGCCAACACCCATGGGGCCGATGCCGGTGGCGTTGATGAGTGCGAGGAGCTCGTCTTCGAGGTCGGCGGCGGCTGGGTCCGGATTGCGATCATCGAGGGAGCGAAGTAGGGCGCGCTTGGCGATGAGGGCGCACTGCTCGAAGCTGCCGCCGAGGCCGAGGCCGACGACGACCGGGGGGCAGGCGCTGGCGCCGGCCTTCTCGACGGTCTCCAGAACGAGACGCTTCACGGCGTCTATACCGCCGGCCGGCGCCATCATGCGAAGAGCGCTCATGTTCTCGGAGCCGGCGCCCTTGGCGGCGACGGTGATCTCGAGCGAAGCGCCGGGGATGACTTGCGTGTGGATGACGGGCGGGGTGTTGTCGCCGGTGTTGCGGCGGTCGAAGGGGCTGCGAACAACTGACTTGCGCAAGTAGCCCTTCTCGTAGCCCTCACGGACGCCTTCGGCGATGGCAGCTTCGAGGTGCCCGCCAGTGAGTCTCACGTCCTCGCCGAGTTCCACAAAAACGACTGCGAGGCCGGTATCCTGGCACATGGGGATGCCCTGCTCGGCGGCGAGGGCGGCGTTCTCTAGGAGGCGGGAGAGGACGTCTCGGCCAATGGGAGATTCTTCCCGGTCGCGGGCCGCCTCAATTGCCGCGACCACGTCGGGAGGAAGTACAGTGCAGGCCCGCATACAGAGCTCGGCGACCCGCGCGCAAATGTCAGATGCTGCGACTTCCTTCACTCACGTGCCTCTCCCCTACCCCTGGGGTTCATTATAGCATGGTGTACCAATCGAGAGCCAGTATGGCCAGCGCGGCGAGGTGGTCCGACAGCCCCTCACGAATGATAGAGCCATGAACTATCTGACTTGTGTGGTTGCATTGCTTGTCCTGCTGCCCTGCGCGCTTGCCGTCCCGGGGGCGGCGCTTGCGGCAGCGCCTCTTCCCATGCTGAGCACTCGCGGCACCAGGTGGGTGGAGGCGGAGGGGAACCAGGTGCTGCTCAAGGGGTGTAACCTCGGCCACTGGCTCCTCCAGGAAATGTGGATGCACAACATGGGGACGAGGGGGATACCCGACCAGTACACGATGGAGCAGGTGCTGGCGGATCGCTTTGGCCGGTCCGCCAAGGACGATCTGATGCGGACCTATCACGATAACTACATCACCACTCGGGATTTCAAGATCATCAAGTCCTTTGGCATGAATGTCGTTCGGCTGCCGATATTGTACAGTCTGCTGGAGGATGATTCACGACCGTTCGAGCTGAAACCCGATGCGTGGGTCTATATCGATCGCGCTATCGACTGGGCGGAAGCGGAGGGCATCTACACGATCCTCGATCTGCACGGCGCTGCGGGCAGCCAGAATGGCGCGCACCACAGCGGCCGAGAGGGCCCCAGTGAGCTATGGAGCAGTCCGGAGAATCAGCGGCGGACGGTATGGCTTTGGCGGCAGATCGCCTCCCGCTACAAAGACCGGAGCGCGGTCGCGGCCTACGATCTCCTCAATGAGGCGTGGAGCCCGCCCAAGGACAAGCTGAAGAAGCTGGTGTTCGACATCTACCATGCGATCCGGGAGGTGGACCCAGACCACATCGTGATCTTCCCCGACCATAGAGGGTTCGAGTTCTACGGCAAGCCGAATGAGCTTGGGATGACGAATGTGGCGTTCACGATGCACTTCTATCCGGGCTTGTTCGGGTGGAGGCAGGCCGACGTGCCGACCCACATGGACTGGCTCACGAAGGGCGTCAATGAGTGGCGCGATCGGGTGGAGGCGGTGGGCGTTCCTCTCTTGGTGGGCGAGATGAACGTGGTGCTGAAGGGGGCCGGTGGGGCTGAGATGATGCGGCGCAGCTATGACACATACGCGAGCTTCGGGTGGGGGACGACAATGTGGTCGTACAAGGTGTTCACGCGGGCGGGAGGCGCGGTGCCCGCGATCTGGGGCATGGTGACGAATCCCTCAGGGGAGGGTGCCCCGCTGGTGAAGGTAGATACCTGGAACTACGACGACTGGGATACGAGCTTCGCCGATGCCTGCATCGAAGATCGGACGAGCTTCACGGCCCCCGGAACCGGACCGGTGACGGCGTACTTGGTCATCAAAGTCGGGGCAAGGGAGGACTGCAGCCTCGACGTAGTGATAGACGAAGTGAGCTTGAGAGACGAAGCGACGGGTCAGGAGATGGTGGAGAACCGAGGATTCGGCAGCAGCGGCGCGTGGACGGAGTGGCGACACCGCGGGGATCTCTCGGTTGACTATGCCTACACCGGCGCGGGACCGTCGGGAGGAGTCGGGCCCGCCCTCCGCCTCACGGCAGCGGAGCCCAGCAACGGCGGCCTGTATCAGGCCTTAGCGCTAGAGGGCGGTCGCACGTACACGCTGAGCGGAGTGCTGAGAGACACTGGATCGAGTCGGAATGGTGCGTGGGTCGAGGTGTACCTGCGGACCGATCCGCCGATTCAGGGCGAAGACTATGTGGGAGGGCCGGCTCCGGGAACCGAGGTTGACCTCAACCAGTCGAGCCTGGATGAGCTGCGAGAGTACTTCGGGTCACTGTCTCGGATGGAGTATGTCGTCTACGAGGACCTCAGGCACTGGCTGACGACCAGCGAGTCGCCCGGGCCCCTCCCCACGTCCTCGGCGCGCAGCAGCGGGGGCTAGCGCTCGCAGCGGAAGATGACGTCGTAGTCGTATTCCACGTTCTGTCGCTCTTCCCAGTCGATCTCCATGAACGACTCATAGTCTTTGGCCGCGGCGTCGTCATCGATATCGGGGCCGATGCTCCAGACGATGAAGCCGTCGCCTTCGAGGCGGTAGTGGTAATTGCCGCCACCGAAGAGGTCGACCGGGAGCGCCCATCCCTCCGCTTCGAGGTCAGATAGTGAGTCGGGGTAGCGGCCGTGTTCGTCGTGATAGGCACTGAGCGCGAGCGCGATCTGGGCGGCGCGTATCCGGGCCGTCTTCATATCGCGGCTCCAGGCAGCCCCCGTGTAGACCGGGAAGACCATCTTTGTGAGCATGGCTCGGTAGAATGGAAGCTCATTGACCGCAGCCGTTACCGCGTCGTTTTGTCGCTGCAATTCTGGCCAGGGCATTGCGAGCGCCGTGTTGTATGCCGCCCACGCGCGAAGGGAGCTTGTCTCATCGAGGTTGAGCAAGGGCCGGCCGACTGTGCGGTAGAGCGCGACGGCAGCTACCTGCCACGGTGCGGCCGGCTCGCCATGCAGGAGCGAGGAGACCTCACGCAGGGGCGCGCGGCGGACGAATCCAAAGAGCCACATGTGCAAGTTCCGCGCTCCCTGCATGGCGCGCGCGAGGGGGCCCACTTGGTCGATCGTGGAGAGCTGGTCGAAGAGCTGCCGAGCAG